>JAFNAH010000384.1 GCA_017860075.1 Acidobacteriota bacterium
ACTGCTTCCAAGAGCCGATCTTCCCGGATGCCTGTGAATTATCCCGGCCATATCCCTTGCTGTCCCGGGCGAACACGGGCTTTGAAGTTCGGCCCCCGCGGTTTACACTAGGGCTCGGCCCCATGAACCAGCGCCTTCGTGACAGAATTTACCTGGTCGCATTCCTGCTCATCGCAGCGACGCTCCTCTACCTCGGCGCGGATCAACTGCGGCAGCCCGTGCTCCTTCCCTGGGTCATCACGTTCAGCGTGACGACCGTGGTGGCAATCCTGGTGCTCTCTTTGTACCGGTTCAAGGTGCAGCTGGATGCCAGCAAAAGCGAACTGATGCGCGCCGAGGCGGAGTTGGATTTCGCACGCAAGGTACAGCAAGCCCTCTTTCCACGCCAGCTGCCGCCCCGAGGCGGCCTGGAATTCACAGCGATCTGCATCCCGGCGCGGGGAATCAGCGGCGACTACTACGACATCCACGAACTGGAGGACGGCCGGCTGATAATCGCAATCGCTGATATTAGCGGAAAGGGAATCCCCGCGGCAATTTTAATGGCAAACCTTCAGGCGCTGGTGCGCGTTATCGCCCACAGTGACCTCTCGCCCTCGGAAGTCTGCTCGCGCTTGAACTACCACCTGTCGGAGGTCACGGACTTCTCCCGGTTCGCGACGCTCTTCTACGGAGAGTGGCTCCCGTCCGAGCAGCGCCTGCGCTATGTAAACGCCGGCCACAATCCGCCCCTTCTCGTCAAGGACACCGGCTGCCTTCGCCTGGAAAAGGGGGGAATCCCGCTGGGGATCTTCGAGGAGTCGGACTTCGAGACCGGCGAGGCGATGCTCGTACCCGGCGACCTGCTCGTGCTCTACTCTGACGGTATTACGGAGGCCGGACAAAGCAGCGGCAAGGAGTTTGGCGAGGAGCGCCTCCGTGCGCTCGTCGAGGCCGGGCGCACCAAACCACTCGCGGACCTGCAGGCACTAATCCTGGACGAAGTCCGGCGCTGGACGGAGACCGACCCGGACGACGACGTCACGCTCCTGATGGCCAGGGTAGAACCCTTCCCTGCGAATGCAGCCAAGGATACGGAGGAGAAGCCATGAGAATCGGCGGTCACCCCTTGCGACAACACTTGAAGCTTCTTGCGCCCCTCTTTGCCTTGTTGGCCGGTGTCTGGGTACTGCGCTGGATCTTCGGCTGCCTCGACGCGCCCGGCTGGCTCTTCCAGGTGATCAGCCTCACGGTTTTTGCTCCGGTCGCCGTTCTGCTTGCGGTACTGATGTTGCACGTCCGGCGCTTCGGCGGCTATGCCAGCGTCGTGGTCTGCAGTCTCCTCTTGAATGCATGGACCGAATCGCTCATTGTCCTCGCGATCGTCATTTCGGTCCTGACGGGGGTTTCAAACATCTACACCGCACCGATGTACTCACCCCCTGATGTCGACCTGCACCACCTGCGCCACATACGCGGGCACCTGACCTATGGAATCGGGCTCAGCACGCTTGCGGGAGCAGCCATGGGCTCACTGCTGCTCTTCCTTTTGCGCAAGCTGGCACCTATGGGGCCCGAGCCGTCGGAGCGTTCCGGAACCCACTGGACCGTCTGAGTCGCAACGCCAGCCGTCATTGTTGGCGGGTGAGCAGGAATGGAATGTCTTTGCAGGCGGCACCGGCTCCGCACGCGGATCCGATAATCACGTTCGATCAGCGTTTGTCTGCGTTCTTCCGCGTCCCAAGAACCACTCCCGTGGATTCTCCAGGAATCACTCTGGCCGGGGTTTACCGCTGTCGCGCTCGGGATTCGAGCCTTGCTTGCGTTTGAATAACTGGCACGCGAGGCCGGATGATTCCAGAACAACCAGGGCGGGGTTCCTGCTGCTCTTGAATCCATGGGCACGGCAGCCGTAAGGGGCGCGCGCGTCCCAGGTAAGCCGGTAGTGGATGCATTTCAGGCACGCGGGGGCGCCGTCATCCTGGCCTGCGCCTGAACTGTCCATATATCACTCCATCGCCAGTCCGGCTGCGATTGCTGCGCGGTCGTTTGAGTCGCGGCAGGTTTCGTGCGCCACGTTCCGCGCCCGATCATTCGTCGATTCGGGAAGCGAGGATATTCTCCAGGCGTTTGGGATCACGCCGCACGTGGATCGTCTTCCCTCCGGTTACGAAGACCAGCCCAGGTTTGGCGCCTTTGGGTTTGCGCACGTTCTTGATCGGCGCCACATGTACATCGGCCCGGGTGGCCGCCTTGAGTCGGGAAAAATGGATGGCGAGTTCACAGGCATCCAGCAACGAGCCCGGGGGCGGGTCCGAACGGCCCTCCGTTCTGAGTACAACGTGGCTGCCGGGGTATCCCTCGAGGTGGAAGAACAGGTCGTTGCCCCTGGCGAGCCTGGTTGTCAGGTAATCGTTACCCTCGTCGCTGCGGCCGACCCATATCTCGAGACCGTCTCCCGTCCGGAATCTTTTCGGAAGAAGGCGAGCGGGGACTTCCTTCCGTTTGCCCGGAGCAACTGCAGGCGGGGCAGCCCTCCGCGACGGGTAGTACTGCCTCAGGAGCCTCCGGATGCGCGGGTGGTCGAGCAATTCGCGCAATAATCCCGGATCCTGCTCGTGTCGTGATACGGCCAGGGACAACCGGGTGCGCAACGCCTCGATTTCAGCAAGCGCCGAGCGCGTCGCCTGCAACTGCGCCTCAATCGCCGAGACACCGCGCAACTCCTTCTGGTATCGGCCGAAGTACACCTGCAGGTTTTCCGCCGGAGAGAGGGCCGGATCGAGCGGGATGGCGGCCTTCTGCCCGGTCTCGAAGTCCGTCGCGGTGACGCTTGTGTCTCCCTGGCGGATGAGATGCAGCACACCCTTGAGCAACTCGCCCTTGTGGCCGTATTCGGCTGCCTTGTGCGCCTCCCCGAGATCCTCCGCCAGGTTGACGGCCTTCCTGTCGAGAAGGTTTCCCTCGCGAGTCAGCACACTCCGCATCCGACGTTCGATATCCTCGGCTTCCTTCTGTCGCTCGAGGCGGGTGTAGGTGCGTTCAATCTCCTGAAGGAAGTCGTCGTCCGCAACTTCCTGCCATCGATCCGCGCCGCGTGAACCGAGTTGACCGGCGCTGGGCACCCAGGGTTGGCCGACCGAGAGCTCTTTGCGCGTCGTCGACAGCGGCCGCATGCAATGAAGCAGGGTTCCCTCCGCGTCGACCAGGTAGATATTGCTGCGCGGGCCCAGGATCGAGAGCATCAGCTCAAAGGCTCC
>JAFNAH010000385.1 GCA_017860075.1 Acidobacteriota bacterium
ACCCGAAAAACCGGGGAAAGGGCGGCATAGTGACACATCTCAAACCCCGGCCTTTTATTTTCAACAGCTTACGGGCCAAACCCGCAAACATGGGCTAGTTCCCGCAAGTCGAAGCCGGTCTCGGCATCGGGGTCGGAATCGGCATGACGATAACGGTGTGGCAGCCCTTGCGCGCCCCCACCATCGAAAATGCGATCCCGGTGTTGCCGCTCGTCACCTCCAGGATCGTCGATCCAGGCTCCAGGTTGCCGCGGGCCTCAGCCTGCTCGACGATAAACCTGGCTATGCGGTCCTTGATGCTTCCGCCCGGATTCAGGTATGCCGCTTTTTCAGGATTCGTGCAGCCGGTCTCCTCGCTGGCTTGCTTCATGTGAACGATCGGTGTATTTCCGATGCAATCCAGCAGGTTGGAAAGTAGGAGACAGACCGGCACCGGCCCGGGTCAGGCGACAAGACGCCTGGGCATGTCAGCCACAACGGATGATTCATGATTCATGATCCACCCCTCTGCGCAGTACCGCGCCGAAAGCCCGGATGTGTCCCGGCGTAGTGCCGCAGCAGCCGCCGATGATGTTCGCACCGGCGCCAGCGAGCGACATTACCTCCGCAGCCATGGCCTCAGGGGCCTGGCGGTAGACGACCCTGTCGCCCACCAGTTCGGGGGATCCCGCATTGGGCCGGATCAGTACCGGATTGCCGGTCGCCGATCGGAATCCCGCCACGATCGCGGCGTAGTCGGGCATGGACAGGCCTGTACCGCAGTTGCTGCCCACGACGTCTGCTCCCTCATCGGCCATGAACTTCGCCGCATCCTCGGGAGCCACCCCCATCATCGTGCGGCAAGTTCCCTTGCCCTTTTCGAAAGTCATCATGGCTGCGACCAGGGCCGCACCTGCCGCCCGCGCTGCCCGGATCCCCACCCCGACTTCCTCTTTCGAGGCCATCGTCTCCAGAACGATTCCGTCTGCGCCGCCTTCCAGCAGTGCACTGGCCTGCTCCCGGAACCAGGAGTGCAACTCCTCCGGAGAGGTATCACCCAGCGGTTCCAGGAACCCGCCGAAAGGTCCGATGCTCCCCAGAACCCAGGCCCTGTCGCCTGCGGCCCTCCGGGCGAGTTCCGCCGCCCGGCGGTTTACCTCCGCAGCCCGATCCCCCAGTCCGAATCCGGCAAGCGCGAAGCGCGTGCCGCGGAAGCTGTTCGTCGTGAGAAAACGAGCTCCGGCTTCCACATAGGCACGGTGGACTTCCTCAACCCTGTCCGGATACTGTATGTTCCACGCCTCGGCGCAAGCTCCCGGTTCGAGTCCGCGACGCTGCAGCTCGGTTCCGATCGCGCCATCGGCAAGCAACAAGCCGCTACCTAACGCAGTCTTGACAGGCTGTCTCATGATGATTCTCCGCCCGAATTATAGTGCAGGCGGGTCCGATCTGTCAGACCGGATCCAAAGATCTATCGGCTCGCGGTGTGAGCTCCGGTCTGATGAGACTCTCACAAAACTCCATGAAGCGGGCTTTCCGCCCTTCATTTCCAGGATTGCACGCAAACCCGGGGCTGCGCCCCGGGCCGGTATGAGGCCGCGCCTTCAGTGCTCGGTGTCTTGACTGGGGTGCGGTTCCAAGGGCCGAAGGCCCGATTCATATCAGCCTGGCGCATCGCGCCAGGTATAGGAGTCACAATGCTGCCGAGGGCTGAAAGCCCATATCATAGTGAGTCCTGAGACAGCCTCAACAGACAGGATCTCTCACGAGTCAGTACCAGTTCCTGAGACGCACCTCTATTCCCTGCTCGTCACGCAGCGCGTCAGCGAGGATTTTCGGATCCTGGCCGCGATAGTGGTAGGGGTAGACGATCGCAGGGCGGAACTTCTTCACGCACTCCGCTGCCTCCTGCGGCGTCTGCGTGTAAGGAAGGTTCATGCAGATGAAGGCAACATCGATATTCTTCAGCAGCGCCATTTCGGGGATGCACTCCGTGTCACCTGAGACATAAATGCGCCTGCCGCCGAGCGTCAGGACGTAGCCGTTGCCGCGGCCATTCGGATGGTAGAACTGGCCTGGCGCCGGCCCTCTTGTCAGGTTGTAGGCTGCAATTGCCTCGACCTCAATCGAGACCCCGGCGAACATCAGGTCCGCCTTTGCCCCGTTCGACAGGCCGCGTGCTACCGCTATGGTCCTGGCCGCGGCCTCAGAAGCGACGATGATTGTGTCGTCCCTGGTCACTGCCGCAATTGCCTTCGGATCGAGGTGGTCGGCGTGTGTGTCCGTAATCAGGATCAGGTCGGCCTTGGGTAGCGCGGCGTAGTGCTCCATGCCCCAGGGATCGACATCGATGACTATTCCGTTCCATTCCAGCATCAGGCTGGCGTGACGGATCGGCGTGATCTTGACGTTGCCGGAGGAAGTCGCCAGCGTATCTGTCTTCCGGCCGGGATCTTCCTGCGCGGCAAGCCAGGTAACAGCCGGCGCAAAGAGCACAAGGGCGCAGACGACCTTCCCCAAATTCATATTTTGCCTCCAACTCGTTCGCTCACGACTGGGGAAAAGACTCGGCCACGCCGACGAGCGCCTCGAGATTCTCAGGCGGCGCGTGCGGGGGAACCGAGCAGGCAGAGCTCAGGATGTATCCTCCGCCAGCCGCGGCCGCGTCGATGCAGCTTCGCGCCGCAGCGCGCACCGTATCCGGAGTCCCCTCCAGCAGCACGTGGACAGGATCCAAATTCCCCTTGATGAAGAGCCTGCTCCCGATCCGGGACTTGGCATCCCGCAGCTCCACGTTCCCGAGCGGCGGCGGATCCAGCGTGTCGATGCCGCACGTCCCGGTCTCCTCCATCAGTTCGAGCCGATCGCCAATGCTGCCGCAGGTGTGCGTATAGACAGGAACGGCCGACGCCGCCCGGATCCCTTCGACAACTCTCTTCTCGAACGGCAGGACGAACCTGCGATAGTGGTCCCGCGAAATGAAGCCTGCCCCGGCGAATGCGGATGAAATCAGCACCGCATCAACACCGTGCGCAACCTGCCCGCATCCGAGTGCGATGGCGCCTTCGGCGAGCGAGTTGAGGCAGGCCTCGACCTTCCCGGGATCGTCAGCCAGCGCGAGCAGCGCGCTTGTGTAACCGATCAGCTCGAGCAGCTGGCTGAACGGCGAAAAAACCTCGCCATGCACCGAGACATCCTGCCCGATGCGCTGCACTACGTAGTCAATCGTGTCAAACTGCCAGGGTGGGAAGAAG
>JAFNAH010000386.1 GCA_017860075.1 Acidobacteriota bacterium
TAACCGCGAGGGAAATCCGGCAGACATGCACAACGTCAAGAACCGCGTGTTCTTCAGGTGCCTGGAGAAGGCGGGATTGCGGCGGATAAGGTTCCACGATCTGAGGCACACATTTGCATCGCTGCTAATTCAGGATGGCCAGTCGCTGAAGTATGTCAGCGATGAATTGGGGCACAGCAGCATCAAGATGACGGCGGACGTGTACGGTCACCTGGTGCCGGGGGCAAATCGCCAGGCTGTGAACCGGCTGCCGTCTCTCAATGGATTGACGCGGAACTACGCGGAGAGCGCGAAAAAATGAACTTCCCTGCCCTTTGGGGTCCGCAACCCAGATGCAACCCGGCAAACCCGGGGCGTGGGATGGATTTCGAGGGTCGCTGTAAGTGCATCAAAGTACTGGCATTAAATGGTGAGCCGTGCTGGACTCGAACCAGCGACCCTCTGCTTAAAAGGCAGATGCTCTGCCGACTGAGCTAACGGCCCACCCTGATGAGAAGCGGAAAAGAGATTAGCACGAGGCGGGAGAAGACTTAAAGAGCCTTGTGGGCGGGCCCGCGCTGCGAACACACTCGGCAGCGGCGCGGGTCCTCGCGGTCCGGACAGACGGGGCGCACCCCCACGGGGTGCGCCGACTCAGCATACCGAGGGCTGCCTAGGACGCGACCTCCTGCAGCAGGTCTACCTTCCTGGCATAGGCGGCCAGCATATAGAGCGCGTACTCGGGATCGGAAGGATGCTCCCGGAACGCTCTGCGGGTCGCAGCGATGTTCTCGTCTATCGCCTTGAGGTTCCGCTCCAATTCGGCGACGAGCTGGGGATCAAGCGACGCCTTGCGCTTTTCAACGATGTCGGTCAAGAGGCGGATCGCCTTCTCGTATTCCTTCTCCGCTCGCGCGATCGAGCGCATGGCGCTGTCGAAGTCGCGACCCTCGACGGATACCAGCGCAGATTCGGCCTGGCGCTCGCTGACGACCCGGACGGTGAAGAGAGTGCCGGCGACGGACAGGACTACCAGGAGTGAAGCCAAGACCAACCTGCGGGGCGTCAGTGCAGACCGGATGGCCTCGATCCAACCGGGCCGGTTCGGCGGGAGAAGCCGGGCGGCGGCACTTACCCGTTCCCAGATGGCCGATTCGTTGGATAGCTGGCCGGCCAGGCCCTCGGCGTAACCACGGTAAAGGCGATCCTCAGCCCGCAGCAGTTCCAATTCGCGCCCGCACTCGCGGCAATCCCGCACATGGGCGGCGACCAGCCCCGCCAGGTCACCGGGCAGTTCGCCGTCGTGGTAATCCTCGATGCGCAGTCTCACATCCTCGCATTTCATCGCTCACCTCTCGTCCCGGCTGCCTGACCTTCAAGGTAAGGAGCAAGCCTGCGGCGCATGGCCATCCGTGCCCGGTGCATGTCGGTCTTGAGTTTCGGGATCGAAGCGCCGGTAATCCGGGCTATCTCTTCGTACCGCATCCGGTTCACGATTTTCAGTACGAAGACAAGCCTTTGATCCTCAGGAAGCCCGGCCATGGCACGATGCACTCTCACGTGAAGCTCGGCATCGATCATGTTCGTGTCCTGCGTCGTTCTGGTATCGGCCAACTCCCCCCACCCCGGTTCGTCCAGGTCGAGCCTGATCCCGCCTGCCTTCCTGCGACGCACGGCCTCGCGTGCGACATTGCGGGCTATACCGAAGATCCACGTAGAAATGCGCTCTTCGTGCCGCAACGACTTCAGTCCCCGGAAGGCCCGCACGAAGGTCTCCTGTGTCAGGTCTTCGGCGAGGGCCCGATCTCCAACCAGTTCCAGGATGAAGCAGAATACCGGCCGGCAGAAACGCTCAAACGCGAGTCGGAAAGCGTCTGCGTCGCCTGTACGAAGCCCCTGCGGGAGCGTTTCTGTCTGATCTCTGCCGTCGTCGTAGGCCATGTCCAGGGCTTGAACCCCAGTCCTGCGGGTCTGGTTGCGCTCAAGTCCAGCATAGGCTTCCACTCGGGCTAATTGCAAGATCATCGGCTCCCCGGGCGTCCCAGGCCCCTACTTGTTCGACAAACACGCCGGTCCGCACCGCTGAGGGTGTCTCAAAGCTCTATGGAGCGGGCCTTCAGCCCTTGCTTCTTTCTCATTGATGCAAACCCGGGGCTTCGCCCCGGGCTGGTATAAGAACGCGCTTTCAGCGCTTGTATCCTGGTCTGCATACCCTGCTTAGAGCCTGAGGCTCACCCCACATCAGCCTGACAAGAAACTCCAGAACAGGCGCCGGTATTTGTCCGCCGCGGCGCGGCGGACCCACCTCGTCATGTCCGGATCAGGCTGACGCGGCCGGAAACGGTCGTAATGCGCAGGCTGTGTTCCCCGGATCCGAGGCGACCCCTGGCCGACCTGCCCGGACCGTACCGCGGCTCGTGCACCTCGAGCTGAAAGTCGGTCTTGAGTGATCCGCTGATGGTCGACATCTCGACATCTGCATCCAAGTTCGAAGGAGCCCGGACATCGACATCCCCGCTCACGGACGAGAACTTCATGTTTCCCGATCCGGCCGTCTTGAGATCCACGTTCACGTTCCCGCTGACGGCCGAGGCGCTGACGACACCCGAGACGCCGCTCACGTCCACGTCGCCGCTGACGCACTCCGCCTGCAGGTTACCCATGACGTCCGACACCTGGATGTTCCCGCTGACCGACACCAGCCGGCCGAAGTTGTAATCGACTGCCCTCGGCACCCGGATGTCAAAATCGACACTGGCACTGACGTTGCCCTTGTGCGGATACTCGACCGAGAGGTCCACCGTATCGCCCGTGCTGCGGTCCTCAATTGTCACCTGGTCGCGATCCCTGCCCTCCTTGGTCGCCGTCACCATGATGCTGTTGCCTTCATACCCGGAAACGACGATATTGCCGGATATATTGCGGATCTTGATCTGCCCGCCGGCACCGATCGTGTAGCTCTTTTCAAAGTCCGCCGCAGCCGTTGTGGACAGCAGCAGGCCCAGCCCGACCGCCAATGAAAACAATGATTTAGCCACGCGCTTGCGCATCTTCCGCTCCCCTGTGAAGGTATTTATTACTGCACCTCCAACATGTAAGTGACACATTTGCCCAAATGGTTGCAGGAATCTCAGTGAATCGTAGGGCGTCGAACAGGCAACTCACCACAGAGGAGGACAGCACGCAAAAGAATACCCATAAATCATTTAGATATATGCATTTATCCTGCGCTCTTTGCGTCTCTGC
>JAFNAH010000030.1 GCA_017860075.1 Acidobacteriota bacterium
CATTCCCCGCCAGTTTCCCGGCGTGATGTGCTGAAAGGAAAACACGCGATAGAGCTCGTTGTTGAGCTTTATGGCCATTCCCTTCTTGATCTGCGTCGCAGCTATCATCACAGTGTGCCTCAAAGTTGCATTGAACAGTTGTCTATCGTACTCGAAGGGACCGTCCCTATCGATCCGCGGCGCTCAACCGAACGCAGGTTCTGCCAGCGCAGGAACGGGAGCGGGCCGCGTCACGAAGGACGCAGTTCCTTCTCCTCCGGGGCGACCGCGGGGGGTTTTCGCCAGCGGTGTCGCAACACCTCGAAAATCGCCGGAAGGAAGGAGACGAAAACCACCGCGATGATGACGAGGTGGATGTTCTGGTTGACGTCAGGAACGGCGGAACCCAGGAAGTAACCGGTCAGAACCATGCTGCCCACCCACAACGGTCCGCCGATTATGCTGTAGCTGACGTAGCGCCGGTAGCGCATGGCGGCCGCACCCGCGACGGCGGGCGCGAAGGTGCGCACGATCGGCACGTAACGGGCCAGGATGACGGTCTTCCCGCCGTACTTCTCATAGAATTCGTGGGCACGCTGCAGGTGTTTCTTCTTGAACAGGAACGAATCGTCGCGCCGGTAGAGAGCCTCGCCGGCGTGATGGCCTATGAGATACCCCAACTGGTCCCCGACGAAGGCGCAGAGCGAAACGAGCCCGAGGAGAGCCGCGAGGTCCAGGTGGCCCGCGGCGGCGAAAACGCCGGCCGTTACGAGAAGTGAATCGCCGGGCAGGAAGAAACCGACGAACAGGCCGGTCTCGACGAACACGATCAGGCATACGAGCGCGGTCCCGCCCCAGCGAATCAAGCCTTCCACGTCCGTCAGGGTGTGGAAGGCATCCCTAAGCAGCTCTAACATCGATTTTCACCTGCCGGCCGATACCGAATCGGGTTGGTTTCAGCGGCTTCCCGAAGGCCGTGCAAGTGCTTGCATCGGCGTTCCAGCAGCCGATTCCTAGATCTCGAGGATCTCGGCCTCCTTCTTTTTCAACAGAACGTCAACCCGCGCGATATGGTCGTTGGTCAGATCCTGGATCTTCTTGAGGCTGTCCTTCTCTTCGTCTTCGGAGATCTTCTTGTCCTTGCAGAGCTTCTTGATCTCGTCGTTGGCGTCGTGCCTTACCTGCCTGATGGCTACGCGGTGTTGTTCCGCGACATGCCCGACGCCCTTGGCAAGCTGTTTGCGGCGCTCCTCGGTGAGCGGAGGGATCGGCAACCGGACGACCTTCCCGTCGTTCGTCGGCGTCAGTCCGAGATCGGATGCGAGGATCGCCTTCTCGATCGCCGGGATGGTCGAAGGATCCCACGGCTGTATGACGATCATCTGGGGATCCGGCGTCGAAAGGGACGCCATCTGGTTGAGGGGAGTCGCCGTGCCGTAGTAGCTCGCCTGGATGTGATCCAGCAGGGCGATGGAGGCCCGCCCGGTCCGGATCGACGCAAGGTTCACCTGCATGTCCTCTATGCATTTCTCCATCCGCTTCTTCGCGGAATCGATCGTATCTCGGATCATATTCACTCCTTGCGTATGGCCACGAACCTGCCGCCTGTCGGCGTCCGCCCCTGATTCACGCGCAGATTGCGGAGCCGGTCCTCGATCCCATCACAACTCGTTTGATATTACCACGGTGGAGCAGGTTGAATACCACGATCGGCAGGTCGTTCTCCATGCAGAGCGTGATGGCCGTGGTGTCCATCACCCTGAGGTTCCGCGCAATTACTTCCCTGTAGGTGAGCTTCTTTATCAGTTTTGCGGAGCTGTTGAGCGCGGGATCCGAGTCGTAAATGCCGTCGACCTTGGTTGCTTTCAAAATCACCTCTGCGCCGATCTCGATCGCGCGCAGGGCGGCCGCGGTGTCGGTCGAGAAATACGGATTTCCCGTGCCGGCGGCGAAGATCACCACCCGGCCCTTTTCCAGGTGTCGGATGGCCCTGCGCCGGATGAACGGCTCAGCCACCTCCCGCATCTCGATTGCCGACTGGACCCGGGTAAACACGCCTTTCTTCTCGAGAGCATTCTGCAACGCGAGTGCGTTGATCACGGTGGCCAGCATTCCCATGTAATCGCCGCTCACCCTGTCCATGCCGGCGGCGCTTACGGAGATGCCGCGCACGATGTTGCCGCCGCCCACGGTGGCAGCCACCTGGAGCCCGATCCGGTGGATCTCCGCAATTTCACCCGCGATTCGTTCGGCCATGCGAGGGTCGACACCGAAGCCCTGGTTACCCATGAGGGCCTCTCCGCTCAACTTCAACAGCACTCTCTTGTAGCGGGGTTTGCTCCGGGTGGATTCCTGCATACTCCCTCCGCCGGAAAGGTAGGACCTTGCGGCTATTCGCCGACCCTGAAGCGCACGAAACGGTGAACCTGGATATTCTCGCCGATCTTCTGGATATGTATGGCGATGTGGTCACGAACCGTGATGCTCGGGTCCTTCACGAACGGCTGCTCGAGCAGGCATGTCTCGGAATAGAACTTGGACATGCGGCCTTCCACGATCTTGCCCAGGACGTTCTCGGGCTTCCCGGTGGCACGAGCCTGCGCCATGAGAATCTCGCGCTCCTTGGCAAGGACATCTTCCCCGACATCCTCCTTGCGGACGAAGCGCGGGTCGCTGGCAGCTATGTGCATGGCGATGTCTTTCACCAGCGTCTGGAAATCGGTGTTGCGGGCCACAAAATCGGTCTCACAGTTTACTTCCACCAGCACCCCGATCTTCCCGTTGTGGACGTAGGAGCCGATCAGACCGTCCTTGGTTTCCCGATGCGCCTTCTTTGCCCCCGCGGAAAGCCCCTTCTTGCGGAGAACAGTGACCGCCTCCTCGAGATTGCCCTTGGCCTCCCGGAGCGCAGCTTTGCACTCCATGAAGCCAACTCCTGTCTTTTCCCTCAGTTCCTTCACCAGTTCGGCTGAAATGTTCATCGATCAGATCCTCTCATGAATCGGCCGCTCCGCCTCTGCAATGGCGGTGCGCGAGGCGCGACACGCCTGACGGATTGCGCCCGACGGGCTCATGGCCTCACGGCCGCTCGGCTCTCTTGAATGGAAATACGGGGCGCGGCAACCGGTCTTTCAGTCGCCCTGGACTTGCTGCCCCTCGTCTCCCGCCGCGCCGGTCTCGGGCGCATCGGCCGGCTCTGAGGCGCCCTCGGGAACCGGGCTCGGGGAGGGTTCAGCCTGCACTTCTGATGGACCCGCGGCGGAGGACTCAACCTGGTCCTCAGCCTCTACCTGGCCCGGAACGGGTTCCGCCTGCGCGTCCGCCTCGGTCTTCCTCGGCTTGGTCTTGCGCTGCAGCGTCTTCTTGATCGTGGTTCGGGGCCTGCCGGCAGCCTCGCCCGCGGCGGCGCCCTCAGCCGGCTGGGCTCCTGCCTCGGCCGCTTCCTTGCCCTCGGCCGCCCTGCGCGCAGCCGCCTCGGCGGCGGCTCTGGCCGCAGCCTCACGTGCCGCGGCAGCCTGCTGAGCCTGAAGCTGGCGCTGCTTCTCCATCTGTTCCGCCAGTTCCTTCTGCTGAGCCTCATACACCGCTCTTCCGTCAAGGTATGCCTGGGAAACGGTATTGGCTATCAGGCGGATGGCGCGCAGCGCGTCGTCGTTGCCCGGTATTATGTAGTCGACCTCATCCGGATCGCAGTTGGTGTCGGCCACCCCGATCACCGGGATGCCGAGTTTTCGCGCCTCTTTGATTGCGATCGATTCCGCGTTCGTATCCACTACGAACAACGCATCCGGCAGACTCCCCATCTCCTTGATACCCGAGAGGTTCTTCTCGAGTTTCTTGCGCTCCCGCTCGAGCCGCGCCACCTCTTTCTTGGAAAACAGGTCGTACTGGCCGCTGCTGCGCATGGTTTCCAGCTCGCGGAACCGCTTGATGCTCTTCTGGATCGTCACGAAGTTGGTGAGGAGCCCGCCGAGCCAGCGCTGGTTCACATAGTACATGCCGCAGCGGACCGCTTCCTCCTGGATCACATCCTGAGCCTGGCGTTTCGTGCCCAGGAAGAGGATCGCACTGCCGTGGCATCCCAGCTCATAGACGAACTGGATGGCATTCCGGAAGAGCCTGAGGCTCTTCTGCAGATCGATGATGTAAATGCCGTTGCGTTCGCCGAAGATGTACTCCTTCATCTTCGGGTTCCAGCGCTTGGTCTGGTGGCCGAAGTGCACCCCGGCCTCCAGCAACTGCTTCATCGTAATGGAAACCAAACAGAACCTCCTGGATTATCGCTTCGAGAATTGGAAACGCTTGCGCGCGCCCTTCTGGCCGTATTTCTTCCTCTCTTTTATCCTGGAGTCCCTCGTGAGCAGGCCCGCGCGTTTCAGCCGTGCCCTCAACTCGGCATTGAATTCAATCAAGGCCTTGGTAATACCCAGGCGGATTGCCCCGGCCTGACCGACGATCCCTCCGCCATCCACCTTGATGCGGATATCGAACTTGCCGACGTTGTCGGTCAAGGTCAACGGATAGCGGATGAGGGTGCGCTGCGTTTCGTTGGGGAAGTATTGACTCAGGTCGCGCTTGTTAACGGTTATATTGCCCGCGCCAGGCGTGAGAAACACGCGCGCGGTTGAGGATTTCCTTTTTCCCGTTCCGTAATATTCTTGCGTAGTTGCCAAGCCTTGACTCCTTTGCCCAAAACTTACCGCACGCCGACTGTTCCCGCCCGGCTCAAACAGCCAGGACGGTAGGTTTCTGCGCCTGATGCGGGTGCTGAGGCCCGCGGTAAACTCTCAGCTTCTTCCTCATCGCCCGTCCGAGCTTGGTCTTCGGGAGCATGCCGATTACGGCCTCGCGGACCACCTTCTCGGGATGCTTTTCCAGCAGGTCTCCGGCGCTGATCTGGCGCAGACCGCCGGGATAACCGGTGTGGTGTCGATACATCTTGTCGGTGAGTTTCCTGCCCGTGAGGCGGACCTTCTCGGCGTTGATGACAATCACATGGTCACCGGTGTCGAGGAAAGGGGTGTAGACGGGCTTGTCCTTCCCCGTGAGCAGCCTCGCGACGCGTGCGGCCAGACGCCCGAGGATCCTCCCCTCGGCGTCCACCACGTGCCATTTCTTGTCCATCTCCTTTTCCGCCGGGATATAACTCCTCATTTTCCGCTCCATCACCAGGTTATCCGCAAAAGAATCCTAAAAGGCTACTGGAGGGACCGCTGAGTGTCAAGGTTTTTTGGCCGTCTATGCGGCCTGAATCGCTGGCTTTCGGGGTTAGACGGGAGCCGCGGCGGCTTCCCGGCAGGCGGCGGGAGGCGGCTGCTTCCGGACCAACTTGCGCCTTTCCAAAAAAAGTCCAAAGGTTCTGCACCTTCCGCACGATAAGAACAGGCAGGAGCGGCATGGCACCCGACAGGACAGACATGGTTGCAAAGTGGGGTAGCCCCTGAAATGTGGTGCCGCTTTCGGAAACAGTATGTAGCTGGATCTGATAGACATCATCCCCAGTTATCCCTCGGACCAGGGTCCGGGAAAGCAGGATTCGATCCCACATGGCGCTCAGTCTTCCAAGCTTGAATCGACAGGTTGTGGGCCTCGACATAGGCTCCAGTTGCATCAAAACCATCGAATTGAAACCCAGACGCAGGGGTGGCTACCAGCTGGTGAGCCTGGGGATGGAGGAACTCTCCCCCGACTGCATTGTCGACGGGGTGATCATCTCCAAGCTGCCGGTCACCGATGTGATCGGGCGGATCTTCTCCCAGCAGCGCATCAGGAACAAGCGGGTCGCGACATCCATCTCCGGCCATTCGGTCATCGTGAAGAAGATCTCTCTCCCGATCCAGTCCGAGGAGGAGCTGGCCGAATCGATCCGCTGGGAAGCGGAGCAATACATCCCGTTTGACATCGGCGACGTGAACCTGGACTACCAGGTGCTCGGCGAAAACAGCACGTCCGGCAACCTCGATGTCCTGCTGGTCGCGGTCAAGAAAGAGAAGATCACCGATCACACCAGCGTGATCACCATGGCAGGCAAGACGCCGGTGGTCGTCGACGTCGACGCATTCGCGCTGCTCAACGCGTACGAGGTCAACTACCGTCCGAGTACACGCGATACGGTCGCGCTCCTTGACATAGGGGCGAGTGTCATGACCATCAACATCGTCTCCGGCACGGACTTTCTCTTTACCCGCGACGTCGGAGTCGGAGGCAACCAGTACACGGACTTCCTCCAGAAGGAATTCAACCTGAGCTATGAAAAGGCCCAGGCCCTGAAGCACGGTGAGCCGGTGGACGGCATCGACCCGGCCGAAGCGCAGCACATCATTGATTCCGTAACGGAAATCATCTGCCTGGAAATCCAGAAGACCTTCGACTTCGTGAAATCGACCACCACGATAGAGCGCGTCGACCGCATGCTCATCAGCGGCGGCGCCTCCCATACCCCTAACCTGATCGAAACCCTCGGCCGCAAGTTCGGCATCCCCGCGGAATGTTTCGATTCGTTCAAGAACGTCTCTTTCGACCCGAAGCAGTTCCCGCCGAAGGTTGTCCAGGAACATTCCCCCGATCTGGCAATCGCAATCGGTCTGGCTCTGCGCAGCGCCGACGAGTAGGGCACCATGATCAAAGTAAATCTCTTCCGCGACAAGACACAGAAGGTTCGCAAGGCGGCCGCAAAGCCGGCTGTTGCCCGCACGGGAGCGCTTCTGGTTGTGATGCTCCTGCTTCCGCTCGCAGGTGTAGGTGCCTGGTGGTACGAGCTCAGAGGCGAAGTCAAGAACCTGACCGCCAGCCGGACCCGCCTGCGTGCCGAGAACGCCCGCCTCCAGGCAGTGAAGAAAGACATCCAGAGGTACGAAGCCCTGAAGGGCCAGTACCAGAGCAGGATCGATGTCATTGAACGGCTCAAGGAATCACAGAGCGGGCCGGTCATCCTGATGAACAACGTAATACAGAGCATTCCGCGCAGCTCCTCTCTGTGGCTGACCACGATTGATCAGAAGGGCGAGCGGATTCAGATCACGGGGTACACCAAGCACAGTGATGTGATCCCGGACCTGCTTACAAATCTAGCCTCTTCAGGCTACTTCGAGAACGTG
Organism: Acidobacteriota bacterium; assembly: GCA_017860075.1. Lineage (GTDB taxonomy): Bacteria > Acidobacteriota > UBA6911 > UBA6911 > UBA6911 > JACADW01. Next base: position 7,077 of record JAFNAH010000030.1, read on the forward strand.
GATCTGGAGCTCATGGAGGATCCGAAGGACCTCGCGAAGTTCCAGCTCGTCTGCACCGCCAAGCGGACAACTCCTGCGGAGTAGAAAAATGGGCCTCGAGAAATACCGTCTGGAAAACCTGCCGCGCTCGACTCAGATCGCCATCGTCGCTGCCCTCGGCCTCGGGTTGGCAGCAGGGGTCTACTTCGTCTACCTCCAGGGACTGCTGAGCGAGCGTAACGCCCTCAAGACCGAGGTGACCAAGCTCGAGAAATCGGTCGCCCAGGCAAGCGCTTTCGCCAGCCAACTCTCCCGCTACAAGCAGGAGGTTGCCGAGCTCGCCGAGCGCCTGCGCACCCTGCGACGCATTTTGCCGGAGCAGAAGGAGACGCCGATCGTACTGCGTAGCGTTCAGGAAATGGCTTCGGCCAGCAACCTGAAAATCCGCAAGTTCGATCCCCAGCCGCTCGTCCCGCGGGACTTCTATACCGATTGGCCGATCAGCATGGAAGTCGAAGGGTCCTACAACGCACTGGGACAGTTCTTCGAGAAGGTCGGCCGGGCTACCCGCATTATCAACGTGCAGAACATCAGCCTCAAAGGCATTGACGGGTCCACCGACCCCGCTCACACCGTAACCGCCACCTGCACCGCCACTACCTTCGTCTACCGCGAGGAGACGGCACAGGCGGCGAGCAACTAGGAGCAATCAGCCATGAAGACTTGCCGCGATCGTCTGGTCCTGTTTCTGCAGTGCCTGGCAATGCTGCCTGTCCCGGCATTGCTCGCCCAGACGCCTAAACCCGTTGCCGAAGCGCAGAAGAAAGCCGAGGCTCCGGTACTGTACAGTTCAGCCGCCTATCAGCCGGATGGCCGGCGCGATCCGTTCCTCAACCCGACGCTGTCGGGCAAGAAAGAGGGCAATACCGACGAGGAGGAGCCGAGGGGCACACCGCCTCCCGGGATCTCGGGCATGCTGATCGCACAGGTCAGGCTGCTGGGCACTTCCCTCGGCGAGGATGGACCAGTCGCCGTCTTCCAGGGCCCCGACAAGAGAGCTTACTTTCTGCAGGAAAGGGACCGGCTCTTCGACGGCTTCGTAAAACAGGTCGGGAGCGATTTTGTACTTCTGGTCCGCGAGGCCAGGTTGAGATCCGGAAAAGTCGTGACCCAGGAGGTCACCAAACAGCTAAGGACTCCATAAGGATTCCCGGTATGAATATGCGATTTATCGGACTTAGAGATCTGAGACTCTCTCATCCATTCGGATTTCTTGCGGTTGTATCTGTCTTATCTTTGGCTGTGCTGGCCTTTGGTCTCGAGGGGGATGGTCAAAAACCATCGGGGGCCTTCCCGCCGCCGACCAGTGTCGAACCGGCAAGCCTTTCAGGCGCCAAGACGGCACCAAGCCTGCCAAAGAAGATGGCCGCCTCACCAGTCATCGCAATCACGGATGTGACCTCCTCGCACGAAGCGGGAAAACTGACCATATCGGTGGCAGCGAGCGGGCA
>JAFNAH010000387.1 GCA_017860075.1 Acidobacteriota bacterium
CCGGATGCGGGATGATTCCATGCCGGGGCCCGATGGGATCGACAGCGCCGCTCCGCTCATCCTGAACGGCCTCATCAACCCGAGGGATGCGGCGCAGACCGTCGCCACATTTGCCGGAGGCTTCAAGCGCGCGCACGGTGCTTTCAAGTACGGAGTTCTTGCATACAAGAATCACAGCAGTCACTACGGCTTCATAGAGAACGGCGTCACGTTCAGCAGACTCCAGCCCGACCTGTCCACAGTATGTGTGCTCGATGACGGTCGAGTGGACCTCCTGACGTGGACGGAGGGAGACAATCGCCTGTTGCAGAAGATCAGGTACGCCCGGCAGAACGGGGTTCCGATTATCACCGGTTTTGATGCCTCGAAGAACATGTCCATCCCGGGACCGCTCGTATCGCGCTGGGGAGAAGGGAACTGGTCGGGCTCGGAGGACAGGAAACTCCGGACGCTGCGGGCGGGAGCAGCCCTGCAACAGGCTGGAGGCAGGCGATTCCTCATCTATGCCGTTTTCACCAGCGCGACACCGTCGGCCATGGCGCGCGTTTTCCAGGCATATCGATGCCTCTATGCCATGCACCTGGACATGAATGCACTGGAACATACCTACATGGCAGCGTGCCGGAGGCAGGGCACCAGCCTCGACGTCGAGTATCTGATCAGGGGGATGCGCGTGGTCGACGAACTGACAGAGGGACAATACGTCCCGCGTTTCATCGGGTATGCCGATAACCGCGACTTCTTCTACGTGCTGCGAAAGGAGGGGAAATGAGGGCGCGCCGAGAGATGCTGTCCTGTGCCTTCGTGCTTCTGCTGCTTGCAGCCTCCCCTCCTGATCCTGCCGGCGCTCAGACATTGAGAGAGGAGAACGACCGTCTGTTTGAAGAACTGCAGGCCGTGCATGGCCTTTCGGACAACCAGATGGAATCTATCCGCGGAATCTTCCGCGGGTCCGGTTTCATTGGTCAGGGAAATCCTGCGATTACCCGGCACCCTATGACGCCGCAGGACTGCAGGGAAAAGCTCGCGCACCTGGCGGTTCATTACGAAAACGACCGGTTCGAAAAGATCTGCGGAGCGAGGTACATGGCGCCGCTCTATGATCCCAGGACGCAACAAGCGGAAGATGCGACCGCCTGCATCGACCAGTTCGAGTTTCCCGATATCCCCTGCGTATACCCGGTTGTGTGGGTTCGTGCACGCGAAGCAGCGGAAATCTGCCGGGCGATGGGCAAACGGCTTTGTGATGCGCACGAATGGGAGGGAGCCTGCGCGGGCGCGCTCAAACCGCCGGATTACCGATTTGACCTTGCCAGGAACGTCAGCCCCAACGTGGCAGTGGAAAGAATGCGGCAAGTTCACAACAGGGAATTCTCTGCAGGCAAGAATTGGGCCTATGGAAGCCACTTTGAGAGAGGCATATGTGCCTGTTCCAGCTTCAAGACGCAGGGCTGTACCGGAGGGAGTTGGACCGGGTGCGGCTCAAACACGTTCCCCGCGGGTTCCTTCCCGGACTGCCGCAGCAGCCTTGGAGTCTACGACCTGCATGGAAACGCTGCCGAACACATGAATCTCCCCCTTGCAGAAGACCAGATGTCCAGCCGGGGGAGCACCAGCCTTGGCTACACCGAGATGAAAGGCAGCTGGTTCATTTTTGATGCTTACTACGCCCATCCGGACTGGTGCCGCTGGCGGGCGCCATTCTGGCACGGCAGCAGAGTGATGGATGTCAACAGTCATCACAACTACCACCTGGGTTTCCGGTGCTGCAAGACAGTCAGCAGCAGGCAGGCGACGGGGCAGGAGAGGCTCAGGTAGAGGGGGCGGGCCGGCCCTGACGCGGCGCGGCGGTTTACTTCCCGGCTGACGGACGGGGCATCAGGGTGAGCAGGACATTGCTGTCCCGGTCTTTGCCTTGCGTCGCAGGGAGTGCAGACATCAGCCGTCGGGCTCCGTGGATGACCCCCTCGTCACTCAGCAGCGACGCAAGGGTGTCATTCCCCAGGATGGAATAGACGGAGCAGGGTTTCCCGTCGAGCAGCACTATGTCGCTGACCAGGCGGATCCCGTGGCTGTAGTCGGCATACTCCGCGCCATGAATGGTGCTCAGGGGCTGAATGGGCGCGCCGGCGCCCCGATGCCAGCCGTAGATTGCGACTCTTTTTGTGCAGCGGTTCAGCCGGTCGCTCAGGACCAGATCCTTCTTGTGGCCGGAGACCAGGGCCCCCGGCTGGAAGCCGCAAGCCGCACACTGCCTGTCGATCAGGCGGTTGTGTTCCCGGAAGTACGCCGTCGTCCTCATTTGCGGGCCCGCCGGCATCGGCTCCGGCGAGAGCCGAAATTCAGACTGCTCGAAAATCGCATCCACCATCTTTGTTGTGGGGAGGACGAAGCCGAACCTGGCGGCTACCTCGACGGCCGTAGGCAGGGCCATGGGGATACGGAGGAAGTCGTCGTCTGAGCCGATCGCCAGGTAGTCGGGCGTCACGAAGATGGTGACCGCGGCGACCCTCCCCCCCTCCAGCGTGTGCTGAAGGGTAACCGGCTTCAGCCTCCTGAGGAAGGCGGGCATGTTGCCGCTCTCCAACTCGTTCAGGATCGCCTGCTCACGCAGCGATCGATCCACGGACGAGACAAAAGTGGCAAACTCCGACCCGGTCATCGCGGAGGGCGATCGCGGCGGGATGCCTTTTGCCAGAACGTCCGGGATCTCCGCCATGGTGGCGGCGCCTGTATTCGGATCCTGCAGGCTTCCGGCAAGTGCGAAAAGGAGTAAGAGGATTCTGACTCTCATCTCGCTCATCGGGAAAAGGGATGCCTTACTTCCTCGGCAACCCGGGGGTTGTCATACTACAGCGGCCTATACTACACGAACGCCGGTAACCGTGCCACATAGGACTTTGTCAAAGATTTGTATCGGCCGAGGATCGCTTTGCGAATAGAGAGGGAGTGAGTCAAGCCTGGAACCAGGCTCGTCCGGCCGGGCAAGCTATTCTGATCTAACGTGTTATGGCTGAGGCGAAAGGGCGAGTTAAGTGTAGAGGATCCTGGCAACGGAAGCGATTCCCTCAGCCTTTTGAGGTACGGAGAAACCGCGGTTCCGACAGCTTGGCCGACTATTCCTGCAGGGTCTCACCCTCCACGATGCGCCCGTCGAAAAGGTGGATCGTTCTGTCGGCGTGCCGCGCATAGCGGGGATCGTGTGTGACCATGCAGATC
>JAFNAH010000388.1 GCA_017860075.1 Acidobacteriota bacterium
CTTATCTCTGCGAACTCTGCGTCTCTGCGGTGCTCATAGATTTTGTCACCGCTTCGGAGAGGCGTCGCCCCAGGTTTGTCCGCCTTGGATCAGCGTTTCGTATATAATAGTGTGTTTACGCCATGAAACTGAGCTCTAAGCGTGTCTTCATAGAATCCGCTGCCAGAGACTTCAAACGCACCGGCGCTCTCGTGCCGAGTTCGAAGGCCCTGGCCCAGGCGATGACGTCCGAACTGGCCCGTCACTACGCCCGTGGCGCCAGTGTGCTCGAGGTCGGTGCCGGCACCGGCAGCATCACCGAGGAGATCGTTCGCCATCTCGCCGGCGGCGACCGCCTGGACGTCTGCGAGATCGACCGGAAGTTCGCCGGCGTCATAAGGAACCGGCTGAAGCAGGACCCGTGCTTCAGGGCGGTCCGGGCGCAGGTCCGCGTGATTAACAGGCCGGTGGAGGCTTTCGCGCGGCGGCCGCACTACGACTTCATTCTCTCCTGCCTGCCCTTCACCAACTTCGAACCCCACGCGGTGCGCGATATATTCGAACTGTATCGGAAACTTCTGCGGCCGGGCGGCATCTGCAGCTTTTACGAGTACATACTGGTACGCAAGGCGGCCCGGCTCATGAGCGGAAGGTCGGCGGGACGCAGGAGGGTAGGCGAGGTGGGCCGGGTGGTGCGCGAGTACATCGACAAGTACGCCTACAGGCACCATGTGGTGCTGCTCAACTTTCCGCCCGCCATGGTCCACCACATTCGTTTCCCGGAGGGCTGAGTGAGTAGACTGGTGAGGTTGCTGGGAATTGGATTTGTCTGTTTGATGTCGATCCCATTGTTGCACGCCCAGGCGGACGTGACCGGCACCTGGGATCTGACTGTCCAGACGCAGCAGGGAACCGCCACGCCGTCGCTCGCGCTTCAGCAGTCAGGTGAGCAACTTTCAGGTACGTACCACGGCCGGATGGGTGATTCGAAGGTTGATGGGACGGTGCGCGGCAAGGACATTCAGTTTACGGTGACTCTCCGCTTTCGGGACCAGGATCATGTCATCAGCTATGCCGGGACGGTGGATACGGACACCATGAAGGGGACAGTGCAGTTCGGGGACCGGGGTTCCGGTACCTGGTCAGGGAAGCGCCGCTAGCAGGTCCAAGACTCACTATGATGCGGGCTTACAGCCCTCCTTCGTCTATGGATACGATTCCTGGGGCTTCGCCCCAGGCTGATATGGGGCGGGCCTTCGGCCCTTGGGCCCGCATTCCCGCATCGACTGGCAGCGCTGTAAGCGCGTTCTCATACCAGCCCGGGCTGAAGCACCGGGTCGGCCCTTGGAACGGTATTCCAACCTGGACTGGCAGCGCTGTAAGCGCGTTCTCATACCAGCCCGGGGCGAAGCCCCGGGTTTGCATTCGTGATAAGGGACCAAGGGCTGAAGGCCCGCTTCATAGAGTTCCGAAACAGTCTCGTTGGACCGGACCCTCGAGAAACCTCGCGACTTTGCATCGCCCTCCAGCCAGAAAGGATCGACCATGCCCGAATCAAAATCCGCCAGCACCATCGGCCTTCTCCACCATCTCGTCGACCAGGCCTACAGCAGGCCTGCGTGGCACGGCCCCAACCTCCGCAATTCCCTCCGGGGAATCACTGCGGCACAGGCTTCCTGGCGGCCGGCTGCGGGAAGACACAACATCTGGGAGATCATGCTGCACGCCGCTTACTGGAAATACGTCGGCTGCAGGAGGCTGCGAGGCGGTGACGTGGCGCCGTTCCCCCGCAAGGGTTCGAACTGGTTTGCCTCTCCGGAGGTTGCTGACGCGAAGGCGTGGAGACAGGATCTCAAGCTGCTCGACCTGATGCACCGGGAGTTCTGCGCCGCGGTCAAGGAAGTGCGTGAGCGCGATCTGAACCGACATGCCCGCGGCAGCAAGCAGAGCAACCTGGAGATCATCATGGGGGTGGCGACGCACGACCTCTACCACGCCGGGCAGATCCGCATCCTCCGCCGCCTGCTCCCCGGCCGCTGATCACATTTTCCCTCATCTCAAACATGTGGGGCGGATTTTCAAACCCGCCCCGGTGGTTTGAAAAGCCACCGCGCATGCTCTCTCGCAGGGAGAGGCGGCTCATGCCCGACTCCCTATTCGTGACATCAAGGTGTCTTACTATTGACATCTTGATGTCCTGGCTCTACCATATGGTCATGCGAACCACACTCACCCTCGATGATGACATAGCGGCCAAGCTGCGCGCGGAGGTGCGCAAATCGGGACATTCGTTCAGAGAGACGGTAAACCGTGTCCTGAGGCTGGGACTGAATGCACCCCGAGTCCCTGTCCGGACCAGGAAGTTTGTCGTGCGGCCGCGTCCGCTGAACGTGAAGGCGGGTGTAAACCTTGATAATGTCGCTGAGTTGGTAGAGCAATTAGAGGGGCCCTCTCACCGATGATCCTGGCAGATGCCAACCTGCTTCTCTATGCCTATGATGAGGCATCGCCGCATCATGCGGGAGCACGTTCCTGGCTGGAGCGTTCACTTTCGGGCGGGGACCTTTTCGGGCTTTCGTGGCAGACGATTACTGCATTTATCCGGATAATCACCAACCCGCGGGCTTTCAGCAATCCCATGTCGATTGAGGAAGCCGTCGGGGTTATCGGCGACCTTCTCGCGCATCCGGCGGTAGTGGTCCTCACTCCCGGAGAGCGTCATTGGAAAATCTTTCGAGGCTACCTGATCGAGGGACAGGCTTTCGGTCCTCTCGCGATGGATGCTCATTTGGCCGCGCTCGCGACCGAGCATGGGGCGGTCCTGTACACGACCGACCGTGACTTCACGCGATTCCCCGCGCTGAAGACCCTCGATCCCCTGAAATCGAAGACCTCTGTCCCGCCTCAGAAAATCTGAAAAAGAAACCCTGTGCGGCTGCGAGGCGGTTCCGCGCCGCCAGCGCGCCCACTCCAAGACGCTTGCTGCTGTCCTCCGTGCCGCCTATACTGGCAGCACAGTCAGCAGCGGCTGTCATGTGAGGGTGTTTCAATGGGCATGAAACCTGGGCGACGCGGCCGCGCAGTTCCATCCGCTGTTCTGGAGAAACTGCGCGAAGAGCGTAACAAAGCCCTGAAAGAGCTCGATCCCGGCCAGCGGATGGAGATTGCGTTCACTCTAAGCGTTGAAGCGCAGAAGCTCTTCGTGGCCGGCATGAAGGCTCAAGGTTTCTCGGAAGACGA
>JAFNAH010000389.1 GCA_017860075.1 Acidobacteriota bacterium
GCCCGGGATGTTTGAAGGCTCAATTACAATCCAGCCGGAGGGTGCCGGTATCCAATCGGTGAAGATCCGCCTGCAGGTCGGGGCGGATCACTTGCGGGACGGCGGAGTGGACGATCCGGCGCGGCTGTCACGGCTGAAGTGGCTTGACTCGGCCATCGGAACCGGGGACGTGATCACGAAGCCGTACACACCCCTGCAGGTTACGGGGACGAGCGTGGCGTGCCTGGGCAGGACGGTGCGGTTCGGGCCGGGCGGTCTTCCGGATTCCGTAAAGGCGGGGGCGACCGAGTTGCTGGCGAAGCCTGTCACGCTGACGCTATGGAAGAGCGGCGCGGCGTTGACGCTGACCCCAAAACCCTCCAGGGTGGTTTCGCAGTCGGCGGCAACGGTGGTGCTCGAGTCGGAGAGCAGTGGAGGACCGGTCACCGTGCGGACGCGGGCCACGATGGAGTTTGACGGCGGAGTCGCTTTTGATGTGTCGGTAGCGTCGTCGCAGGAGAGCGAGCTGAGCGAAGTAGCACTGGAGATGACGATGCCGCAGTCGCGCGCGCCGCTGATTGCCGGCATGGGGCTGAAAGGCGGATACCGGCCGAAGGAGTGGGCATGGAAGTTTGGGGAACGTCCCGGCAAATGGGCGGAGCAGGGGAGCAGCCTCGAGTACTTCATCTGGCTCGGCGATGCGGACGGCGGGTTGTACTTGAAGCTCAAGTCGCCGCGAGATGATTGGGAAGCATCGGCCGACAGCGGCGTGGAACTGAAAGAGGAAGGTCGGAACGTCATGCTGCGCGCTCGGGGAGGAGCGAGGAAGCTGGAGGCCGGCACGACGCTGCATTACAACTTCCGTCTGCTGCCGACACCGGTGAAGCCGTTGCCCGCGGATCCGCTGGCGGTGCGCTACGCGCATGACTACCGGCCAATCGACGAGGTGGCTGCGACCGGCGCCAATGTTCTGAACATTCATCACGCGACACCGCCGAACCTTTGGATCAACTATCCGTTCCTGAATCTGGACTTGCTGGGACCGTATGTGCAGGAGGCGCACAGGGCGGGGCTGAAACTGAAGATCTACTACACGATTCGCGAACTGACGACGCGGCTCCCGGAGCTCTGGGCCTTTCGGAGCTTCGGCGATGAGATCTACCGGGTCGGCGGCGTCCAGGGGCACGGGCAGGCGTCGTTGGATTACTGGCTGCGGGAGCATCTGGTTTCGGGTTACGCGGCGGCATGGGTCACGCGTGTGCCGGGCGGCGAGATCGATGCGGCAATCCGTACGCGTCCCGTCTCGCGGCTGAACAACTTCTATGTTGAAGGGCTCAAGTGGCTGCTGGAGAACGTGCAGATCGATGGCCTCTACCTGGATGAAATCGGCTACCCCCGGGAGATGATGCAGCGGGTGCGTCGGGTTATGGATTCGGCGCGGCCGGGTTCACTGATCGACCTGCACGGTAACCGTGAGTGGTGGAGCTGCAATTCACCGGTCGGCTATTACATGGAGCACCTGCCGTACATCGACCAGGTGTGGTTCGGAGAAGAATTCAATCCCGATTGGGAGCCGGAGTTCTGGCTTGTGGAGATGTCGGGAATACCGTTCGGCCTGTTCGGGGAGATGCTCCAGAATCCGAACCCATGGCGCGGAATGCTGTTCGGCATGACCGCGCGGGAGCACTATTCGGGGCCAAGTCCCTCACCCCTGTGGAAGCTGTGGACGGAGTCGGGGATGTCGTCCTCGCACATGCTCGGTTGGTGGCGCAAAGACTGCCCGGTGAAGACCGGGCGGGCCGATGTGCCGGCGACGGTTTACCGGGGGAAGGGCAAGTCGCTGATTGCGGTGGCGAGTTGGAGCAGGAACCCTGCAAAGGTGAAGCTGAAGATCGACTGGAAGGCGCTGGGGCTGACACCGCGCAAGCTGAGCGCGCCCGGGTTGGAGGGCTTTCAGGCCGCGGCTCAGTACGGGCCGGACGATGAGATCCTGGTGGCTCCGGGAAAGGGCCTGCTTCTGGAGGTGCGTTGAACGCGAGATGGTCGCTCGTGCTAACATGGCCCCGATGCCGGCGAAACTTGAACCGGGTCGCCCCTGGCGGCGAGGCAGCGGGTCTTGCGGGATTCTGATCTGGAGGCAGAGGCGTGATGACGAAGACACTGTGGATCATAATGGCGGCGCTGGCGGTTTGCGCGGGCTGCGGCCAGCCGGCCCCTCAAAAGGACGCACAGGCAAAGCGAGAGGCTGAAACAGTCAAGTTCGGCGTGCCGGTGAAGGCCGGGCCGATGGACGGGATCCTCTTGAAGGACTACCAGCCCTCCTCATCGCTGGTTGTGCCGGCAACTCACCTCACCAAGGCACGCATGCCCGTCATCGACGTGCACGCGCATTCATCAATGAACGGCGTCAGGACGCGAGACGATGTCGATGCGTGGGTGAAGACGATGGACGAAGTTGGCGTCGAGCTGTCGGTCGTGTTCACGAACGCCTGCGGCGCCGAGTTCGACCGGCAGGTCGAGCTGTTTGGCGCTTATCCGAAAAGATTCCAGCTCTGGTATACGTTCGACGCGTCGAACCCGGAGGCGCCCGGCTTCACAGCTGGACTGCTTGAGGAACTGGAACGTGTCTACAAGAAAGGCGCCCGCGGCGTGGGGGAGGTGACCGACAAGGGCTGGGGTGTCGAAGCGTCGGAGAAGACCGCGCTGCCGAGAGCCAGGCGCCTGCATTCCGAGGATCCGCGGCTGGACGCCTACTGGGAGCGATGCGCCGACCTGGACATGCCGGTCAACATCCACCTGGCCGATCACCCGTCGGCCTGGAAGCCGCAGGATGCCACGCAGGAGCGTACGCCCGATTTCCAGGCCTTTGCCCTGTACGGAAAAGACGTACCTTCCTACGAGGAGTTGCTTGCCGGCCGCGAGAAGTTGCTGGCCAGGCATCCGAGGACCAGGTTCATCTTCTGCCACTTCAGCAATCAGGGCAACGACACGGCCGCGCTGGCGAAGCTGCTCGACCGGTACCCGAACATGTATGTCGACATTTCAGCGCGCGACTACGAGATCGGCCGGCAGCCGCGGACGATGAAAGCCTTCCTGGAGAAGTACAAGGACCGCGTGATGTTCGGCACGGACATGGGGCGCGACAAGCAGATGTATCTGGGCTGGTGGCGCCTGCTCGAGACGGGCGACGAGTATATGAAGGGCCGCATCTGGTGGCCCTACTACGGACTACACTGCTCTGAAGGTGCTGAACTTCAAGTGATCGGGGCAGTGGCGGCCGGGCTGCAGATAGGCTTGTCCGGGTCGCGGTCGAGGTGAATAGTGTCAGTGCGCCCATCCGGGCAGGGTGGACGACTGGTATCCTGCCTCCCGGACCATCGGCGCAGTCCCCTCTGTCCGATGGTCTCCTGCATCAAGATAGACTCAAGGGTATGGCTCAGCCGATGTTATGAACGCCATCAGGCAAAGACGTCTTTTCTTGTTGCTTCGACCGTCTCTGCCAGAGCCAATGGTGTTGGAGGTCTTATTACAGGACCGCACGTCCAACTGCCGGCATCCAAACGAGGAGGTCGTAGTTCCGCCGTGCGTCACATGATTTCGCGAAGGGAGTGGATTGGAGGTGTCCTGGCCATGGGGCCGCTTTTGAGCGCGCCA
>JAFNAH010000390.1 GCA_017860075.1 Acidobacteriota bacterium
ACCGGGGCGAACCTGCGCCGGAGCCCGGCGCCCCTTTCGCCCCCTCTGTACCGGCCGCCCTGAGGACGTTCTGGCTCGACTTCCACGGAAACCGCTTGTGCCAGGATATCGATGCCGTTTTTGTTTTTCACGGGAACGGATTGGAGGTCTGGTGCCTGACAGACAATCTGAAGAGCCTTGACCGGTTGAAGCGCATGGCCGGACCGCTCTCACCTTCGTACCGGGTGGACTTCTATGTAACCCGCCCGCAGCCGGAGCGAGACAAAGGGGAGGACCGCGGACCGCCTCCCGGTCTCTGGAACAACCAGGAGTTGCGCTCATTCCTGGGTGATATAATCCAGGAACATCAGGGTTCCGCGCCCAGGACTCTGTCCGGCTTCGATGATGCACTGTTTACTCTGACGAACCGGATGCAGATGTTCGCAGACCAGCTGCTGGAGCTTAGCCGGCGGCTGGAGAGATACGCGAGGGATCTCGAGTGCCTTTCGGCTGTGGCCTTTGACCCTGCCCACGCCGCCGCGGATCGCGCCAGGGCCCGCACTCTCTGCGCGCAGCACGCCGCCGGTATCGATGAGTGCGCGTCGAAGCTCGATGAGAACCTCCGGCAGGCTCTGCCACCGCCGACAAAGCGTGTGAAGTCCAGGAGTGCCGGGGGTGAGATCCGGTCGGCAGCTTCGCCCCGGGACGTGGCCACAGAAATCGCCCGCCAGGGACACAGGGTGGCCCAGAGGATCTACCGGTTCATTTATCCTGACAACTTCACCGTCGGGATTGCTGACCTGCGCGAACCCGGCCTCCTGGATTCGCTGGCCGGACTCCGCCGGATGACGGCTGATTTCCAGCACAGGCTGAAGAAGGACTGAGACGCCGCCTTCGCAACGCCGGGCTCGCAATCTACCGTACCCGGCCGCGACCCGCGACGGGCCAGCGTTCGACGATCTCCTCGCTCCGGACTCCCCAGACCTCATCGTGCATGTTGACCGTCGTGCACACATGGTTGGGGATGAAGCGCAGCCTGTCGCCTACCTTTAATTCTCCCGGGCAGGCTTCCACGTTGAGATGACCATGCTCTTCCGACATGGATTCGAGGATGACACCGGGGCGCTCGACGGACAGGCCGAATCCTCGCCCCTCGCCGCCGCGCAGCAGGTCGCTCGAAAATGTCTTGGAGCCGCCGTCGATGACCGCCCGGCCTTTGACGGCGACACTCACGACCGTGACATGCACCGTCACGGCGCAACGTGACAGCTCCGTGGCGCCGATGGTTACGGTATTCATGTCGTTGTACACATAAGTGCCGGGACGGATTTCCGTGACGGTCTTCATCAGGTGGCTCTGATATGCCGTCGGCGTGGAACCGCCGCTCACGACCCGCACCTGGATGCCCGAACGGTACAGCTTTTCCTGCGCTTCCTGCAGCCTGGCATCGATCCGGCCGAGCACGGGAGCCTGCTCTGCCGGCGGCAACCTGACCTGGCCCGGGAAGAACATGAATCCAAGGAACTCGATGCTGGGAAGCCGGTTCATGTACTGAGCCAGGGCGACAAGGTCGTCGGGCGTCTGGACCCCGCATCGGCGAAGGCCGGCGTCCATTTCAGCGAGGAGCCGGATGGTCACACCTGCGCCTCGCGCGGCGTCGGATATGCCGAGAGCAACCTCGGCCGAGTCGGTGGACACGGTCAGGCGCCCCCGTCGGGCCAGGTCCACGAGTCGATCGAGCTTCCCTGACCCTACAATCGGATATGCCACAAAGATGTCATCGAGGCCTTCCCGCGCCATGATCTCCGCCTCGCCCAGCTTTGCCACCGTGATGCCGCGCGCACCGGCACGAATCTGCATGCGGGCGATCTCCGGGATCTTGTGGGTCTTCGTGTGGGGCCGCAGGCTGAGGCCGTGCTGCGCGCAGTAGGCGGCCATTTCACTCAGGTTCTTGTCCAGGATGTCCAGATCGACTACCACCGCGGGCGTGTCAAGCTCGGATATGTGCATGTCGGTTGCTCCCTCCGGTAAGCGGCACGGATCGCGTCGAATCTATCACGGAGTCGCCGCGCCCGGGTCATTGTTCCGGCCGGACGGACGCCCCCGCGACTTCATGCGGCCGCGGAGCAGCGCCTGTCGAAGCAGAAACTCGATCTGGCCGTTGAGGCTGCGGAATTCATCCGCAGCCCAACGGCGCAGTTCCTCGAAGTCTTCGGCGTCGAGGCGCAGGAGGAATGTCTTTCGCTCTCCCATGTCACTGGTAAATCGTGCCGGTATTTATTACCGGTTGAGTCGCTCGGTCGCCGCACAGGACTACGAGCAGGTTGCTGACCATCGCAGCACGGCGCTCCTCGTCCAGCTCGACTACCTTGTTTTTCGAGAGCAGGTCAAGCGCCATCTCCACCATGCCGACAGCTCCCTCGACGATCTTCTGCCGCGCGGCGATGATGGCCGACGCCTGCTGCCTCTGCAGCATTACCGCGGCGATCTCGGGGGCGTACGCCAGATGGCTGATGCGTGCCTCCATCACCTCGACGCCCGCTTTTGCCAGCCGCTCCTGGATTTCCTTCTTCAGATGTGCTGCAACGATGGCGGTCTGGCCGCGAAGCGACGTGATGGCCTCGTCATGGGAATCATACGGGTAAGCCGTAGCCAGGTTCCGCAGTGCCGCTTCGCTCTGAACGTGAACATAGTCTTCGTAGTGATCCACTTCAAACGCCGCCTCGGCCGTATCCACGACATTCCAGACCACTACAGCCGCGATCTCAATCGGGTTGCCGTCGTGGTCGTTGACTTTGAGGTGCGCGGTCTCAAAGTTGCGAACGCGCAGGGAAATCGCCTTCCTGCTGGTAAAGGGATTCACCCAGTGCAGCCCTGGCGCCCGGACGGTCCCGGTGTATTTCCCGAAGAGCTGCACGACAACGCCCTGATTCGGATGAACGACGAAGAGCCCGGCAAAACAGATTGCATCCGCAACCAGACACAGGACGGTAAGCAGGGTTCCAACGATCTCCCTGCTCCTGATGAAAAAACTCAGGGAGTAGATCAGCAAACCCAGAATAATGATCAGCGCCAACAACGTGGCAATTCCCGGCAACGTGCCTCGCGATTTTTCTTGTATCACGGATGACCTCCTTATGGTCGTCGGTTAATATCATATTGATATTAAACCGATATTCCCACTTTATTCGGTTCTTAGTGGTATTACCTCTGTTGTCGCGGGCGG
>JAFNAH010000391.1 GCA_017860075.1 Acidobacteriota bacterium
CTCCGATCCGGGCACCAGCGAATCGTACAGCGCCATCGACGCCTGGTACCTGGTCAGCTGCTCTTCGAGCGCCTGGATCGAGGTCGCGAGCGTGATGTTCTCCGCCCGCTGGCTCTCCTTCAGGGTCAGCTCATCCCGGAGATCCTTGATCTGCTTTGAGTACCGCGCCACCTGCCACGTGAAGAAGAACGTGGACGTGAACAGCAACAGCATCAGCAGGTAGCCGTGCCAGGCAAGCTTGAAGACCCGTTGCCCTTCGCGGACGCTCGCCGGCAGAAGGTTGACATGATAGAGGTTCTGGTTGCTCGAAAGCAGGACCTTCATCGCGGCGCCGATCGGCACCGCGAACTCGGAGATGGACTCCTGCTCTTCCATCGGAAGCGCGCTGCTGTCAAGATTCGGGGCCAGCAGGTAGTCGATCTCCTGGTCAGGCAGCTGCTGCGTCAGGAACTCCTTGAACCCGATGCGGCGGCACTGCCCGGCCAGCACGATGCGGCTGATCTGCGGGATCGCCAGGTTGTCCTGTTCCAGCAGCAGCCGGCTATAGACCGTGTTCTGCAGGTTCGGAGAGTCGTACCCCTCGCCGATGATCGGCGCGAACTGGTAGAAGTGGCTGCCGCGCATGAAGATCAGGCGCGTGAACTCCACCCCGACGTAGATCACGACCGTGACCTCGTGCGGCTCGAGCTGGTAGCTCTGCCGGACGAGGTTCATCATGGAGACATCGGCGCTGTCGATCGCGGGGATCACCGGGAGGCGGTTGCCGATGAAGCCCTTGATGTTCTCGAGGGCGTTGATCAGGCTGAGCCCGTCCTCGCGCACGATGCAGAGGAGGTTCCCCTCGTCGGTCTTGATCGCGTCGACGGCATCCGCGGCCGGCTGGAAGGAGCGGATGCTCTTCAGCTCTTCCAGGATCCTGTCCTTCAGCTTCTTCCCCTTCAGCCCGAAATCGCTCTCGAGCACGTGGTAGTAGATCGCGGGCTCGGCAAGGCTGTAGGTGACGGGGTACTTGTTCCGCGGGTACTGGGAAAACAGGCCGATCAG
The DNA here is from genome assembly GCA_017860075.1 of Acidobacteriota bacterium. Lineage (GTDB taxonomy): Bacteria > Acidobacteriota > UBA6911 > UBA6911 > UBA6911 > JACADW01. The sequence goes on from JAFNAH010000391.1 coordinate 1,045, forward strand.
AACGGCATTGTTGTCCTCGGACACCCCATCGGCGACCGTTTCCGCTCCCGCCTGGGATCCCAGGTTGAACGCGTCCCCGGTGTCAAGTCCGCCGGCGGTGACATCCGCGATCTTGCTCTCGTGGAGGCGCGAGACGAGGGTCGCGGTTTTGAGTTCTTCGACGACAACCTGCTTCCGCCGGAGGCTGAGGCGGGCCAGCTTGACGTCCAGGCCATCGACGAACATACCGATGACCGAATTCCCTTTTCCTGCGAGCGATGCCATAGGGGAGTGTCCGATTGTGAGTAGTTTCTCGATCTCTGTTGTGTCGACCCGACGCTAGTCCCCCGTCGGCGTCAGGTTCATGATCTGCTGGAAGCGCCGCTTGTTGTTCGCGTTCACGAGCGCGTTCTCCAGCGAGATCTTCTTTGACATATACAGCCGCTTCAAATCCTGCTCGAGCGTGATCATGCCAAGGTCGCCGGATTCGGCCATCATCTGGTAGATCTCGCCTGTATTATTGTTCTTGATGGCCGCGCGGACGGGGGGCGTCATGACCAGGATCTCCTTGGCCAGCAGCAGCTTCCCCTCGAGGCTCGGTATGAGCTTTTGCGACATGATCATGGTGAGCGTATCGGCCAGGCGGAGCCGGACGCGCTCCTGCTCCACCGGCGGCACTTCGCCGATGATACGGTCGATGGTCTCGACCGCCGACGCCGTGTGCAGCGTCGAAAAGACCTTGTGGCCGGAGTCGGTGATTTCCAGGGCGGTCATGATCGTGTCCGGGTCGCGCATTTCGCCGATCACGATGATGTCGGGGTCCTGGCGCAGCGACTGGATCGCGCCTTCCTTGAACGACAGCACGTCGCGCCCCACCTCGCGGTGGCGGATGATGCAGCGGTCGGGCCGGTGCACATACTCCACCGGGGACGAGATGATGACCACGTGCGCGTCCACCGTGTGGTTGTTGGCATCGATGATGCTGTCCAGCGTCGAGCTCTTCCCCGACCCGGTGATGCCGGTGATCAGGTTCAGGCCCTGGGTGGTGTGCGCCAGGCTCAGGATCTTGGTGACGTTCGGATGCAGGTCCAGCCCCTTGTACGGCCGCACGATCGCGTTGATCGCGCGCATGTTCATGGCCAGGTGGTCGAGGTCGAAGTACGCGTTCGCGCGGTACCGGTACATCTTGTCGTCTTCGACGATGCTGTACGAGAAGTCCAGGCTCCGGTTCTCGTACAGGAAGAGCCGCTGCCGCTCGATCAGGATGCTCTGCACCAGTATGTTGAACTCGTCCAGCGTGAACGTCCCGAGCTCCTTGGCCGGCTTCTTGTCGCCGTAGACGCGGTACCAGATATGGTTCCCCGTCCCGTACCCTCCCATGTCGATGTCGGACGCGTTGATCTTCCACATCCGGGAGAGGTAGCTATCCATCAGCTTGCGCAGGGCCGTCCGCTCCGCGGGCGACAGCTTGGAGACGAGATCGCCGATGAGCATCTGGCGTTCCATGCCGGGGACGGTATCGGGGATCGTCCCGGCAATTTCCTGCAGCAGTTTGATCGCGGTTTCAATCATCGACGTGCGCTGTTCCTCGTTTCAAGCGGGCTGCAAACCCGTGTACCAAGAATTGTCCCCGCTTGTGCCGCTCGGGGGCGTTCAGTCCGGCATGCCTGTTCGGCAGTCGCGGGTGTAAGTTGCAAGACCCGTGCCACCTGTCACCTCGTTCAGTATCGCGTACACCATTCATAGTTCCTCGATTTCCGCCAGATTCGGAAGGTTCTGAAACGCGACCGGGCCCCTTGAAGGGCCCGGTGCGGTAATTACTTCTCCACTCAGGTTACACGCCTGTACTTTGGAGAAACGATAAACCCGTTAGTTCTCCCACCACGACAGCAGCCGGTACTTCGTCGAGAACGGGAAGTTGGGCGGCCCCATGACCAGGAACCGCGGGTCGTGCCTGATGCTGTAATAGAATCCATTCAGCAGGCCGTGGCCGTGGTTGAACACGCCCAGCGAGCCGGCCGTCGCCTGGCAGATGCTTCCGTACACGTTCACCCGCCCCGAGATCGGGATCGTCCAGAAGTTCTCCGCGGTGAACTCGCCGTTGTGACAGTAGATCGCCGCCTGGATGTTCACCTGGCTCGACGAGTTGCGGCTCGGGTCTTCCGAGATGTATGCCATGCGC
>JAFNAH010000031.1 GCA_017860075.1 Acidobacteriota bacterium
TCGCCGCGGCATCCAACTCCGACTGGTCCCAGCCTCCCTCGGGGCCGATGCACAGCAGCGCGCCGCCGGGCCCGGTCCAATCAGGAATCGATAACCGCGGGACCCCTTCGAAGAGAATGAACCGGGAAAGCGGAGTGAGCCGCTCATCCTCAAGAAACCGGGCGAATTCCACCGGTGGTAAGACATCGGGCACATCCTGCCGGCCGCATTGCCTGGCTGCATCCGTCACTATGCGCTTCCAACGCTGGAGTCGTCCCTCGAGTCGCTGTCCGGAAAGATGGACGTTCGTGAAACGGGTTGTGAGCGGTATGAACTCGTCGGCACCCAGTTCCGTCGCCTTCTGGAGCATCCACTCGAAACGATCGGGCTTGATGAGCGCAGCCGCCAACGTCAGTCGCGGTCGAGGGATCGGAGCTGAAACCTGCCGCTTCAGCCTTCCCACGCGCACTTCCCTGCTGTTGTCGGTGATGATGCCGGTGTAGCCGTTGCCCTGGCCGTCAAACAGCTCGACCTGGTCTCCGACCGAGAGTCGAAGCACGTCACGAAGGTGGTGCGCCTGCTCTGGCGGGAGGACCGCCGTGTCCGCCGAGATGTTCCGCGCTGGAACGTAGAAGCGCCTGCGGGTCATGGGCCCCCGCTACCCGAAGATGTCTTTGACTTTCTCGAACAGGTTGCGTTCCTGCGATTCGTCGTCCTTCTGATTGATGTCCGCCAACTGCATGAAAAGCTGTCGCTGCTCCTTGGTGAGCCGGGTCGGAGTGACGACATTCACAGCCACGAACTGGTCGCCGCGCCCTCTCTCCCCCAAGCTGACGATTCCCTTGTTGCGCAGCCGGAAGACCGTTCCTGATTGGGTCCCTTCAGGGACCTTCAGCCGTTCCTCGCCATCGAGAGACGGGACGGTGATTTCCGCTCCGAGGACGGCCTGGGTGATGCTGATTGGAACCTGGCAGTAGATGTTGTTCCCCTGGCGCTGGAAGAACGGGTGTTCCTCCACATAAATCACCACATAAAGGTCGCCGGGAGGTCCTCCGTGCGCGCCGGCCTCGCCTTCACCCTGAATGCGCAGCCGGGCTCCGTTGTCGACCCCGGCCGGGATCTTGATTTCCAGGACCTTTTCCTTGCGGATACGACCGTTGCCCTGGCATGTCTCACACGGGTCGCGGACGACCCTTCCGGCGCCATTGCAGTTGCCGCATGTGCGACTGATGGAGAAGAATCCCTGCTGGTAGCGAACCTGTCCTGTCCCGCGGCAGTTGGGGCATGTTACGGGGCTCTTGCCTTTGGCGGTGCCACGCCCGCCGCAGGATTCGCACGCTTCCTGGCGCGGGATTTTGATCTTGGTTCTAACTCCGTGAGCCGCCTCGCGAAAGGCAATCTTCAGATCGTAACGCAGATCGGTGCCGCGCTCCGGTCCTCCCCGCTTCCTGGCGCCGAACACATCGCCGAAACCGAAGAAGTCACCGAGTATGTCCCCGAAATCCGCAAATATGGTGGGGTCGAATCCGCTGAATCCGCCGGCCATACCGCTGTGGCCGTACCTGTCGTACCGGTCCCTGCGCTCCGGATCGCTGAGTACGCTGTAGGCTTCCGCGGCCTCCTTGAACATCTCCTCCGCGTTCTTGTCACCCGGGTTCTTATCCGGGTGGTATTTGATCGCCATCTTGCGATAGGCGCTCTTAATCTGCTGTTCCGTAGCGTCGCGGGGAACGCCGAGCACCTCGTAGTAGTCGCGTTTGCCGTTCAAGCACTCACTCCAGCCTCCGGTTGATCCTCTCATCCTTCCCCTGGATCAAAACCGGGAGGCCAAAATATATAGGTTCCGGCAGCCTAATAAAATATGTAAGATTGACCTGGTCGTGAGTCAGCCACCTTCGGGCGGTCCTACCATCTTCCGACATCCTCGGGCCTGGCTGAGCCCTGCGTCCCCTCGGACGGGATTTCCGTTCCGTCCCAACCGGAGTTGAACATGGCGGAGGTGAGCCTGGCAGCCCCGGTCTCCAGTTGGGTCATCGCCTCCTTGAGGACGTCGAGCCGGCTTTCGTCCGGCGACAGTGCCTTCGCATTCTGAATCGCTTCGCGGATCACCTGCTGATCTGAGGCTTCAAGGAGACTGCCGCACTGGGCGTGCGACTTTGACAGCGCAGCCATTTGCCCGCTGATCCGGTTCCTGAGTTCAGTGATCTCGCGCAGCCTGCGGTCGCTCTCGGCGAATTGCTGCGCCTCGAGAACCATTTTGTCGATCTCCTCCTTGCTCAAGCCGGTCGACGGAGTGATGCGAACCGCCTGCTCTTTCCCGGAAAACCGATCCTTCGCCGAGACGCTGACGATCCCGTTGGCATCGATGTCGAACGCGACCTCGATTTGAGGTGCGCCGCGGGGTGCCGGCGGTATACCGACGAGCTCGAAGCAGGCGAGCGAGCGGTTGAACTTCGCCAGCTCGCGCTCTCCCTGGAGAACGTGGATGTCGACGACAGACTGATTGTCTGCGACAGTGGTGAAGATGGTGGCTTTGCGCAGCGGAATGGTGGAGTTGTGCTCGATGATGCGCGTGAACAGCCCCCCCTGGGTCTCCACGCCGAGCGACAACGGAAGTACATCCAGCAGAACGATCTCTTTGATGTCTCCCTCCAGGACGCCGCCCTGGAGGGCCGCGCCTGCAGCGACCACCTCATCGGGATTGAGCTCGATTGAGGGCTTCTGGCCGAATATCTTCTCCACGTGGCGCTGTACTGCCGGGGTTCGCGTCTGGCCCCCGACCAGGATGACCTTGTTGATATCTTTCGGAGCCAGCTTCGCGTCCTTGATGGCCTTTTCACAGTATGAGGTGGTGCGATCTATCAGGCCCTGGACCATCGCTTCGAACTCGCCGCGCGTGAGGGCCCGGCTGAGGTGCTTCGGCCCCTGGCCGTCGTGTGCGATGAACGGCAGGTTTATGGACGTTTCCGTCGCCATCGACAACTCGCACTTCGCCTTTTCGGCCGCCTCTTTCAAGCGTTGTGCGGCCAGTACGTCGCCTGCGAGAGGGATACCGTGTTCAGCCTGGAATTCCGACATCATCCATTCTATGAGGACCTGGTCGAAGTCTTCGCCGCCCAGGAAACAGTCGCCGCACGTGGAGAGTACCTCGAAGACGCCTCCGTTGAGCTCCAGGATCGAGATGTCGAAGGTCCCGCCACCGAGGTCGTAGATGGCGACCCGCTCCCGCTCCTTCTTCCCGAGGCCGTAGGCAAGCGCTGCGGCGGTGGGCTCGTTGATAATCCTGCGGACTTCCAGTCCCGCGATCCGTCCCGCATCTTTGGTCGCCTGGCGCTGGGAATCATCAAAGTAGGCGGGGACCGTGATCACGGCTTCCGTGACCGCCTCGTTGAGAAAGGCCTCCGCCGCACTTTTCAGATACTGGAGTACCATCGCGGAGACTTCGGGCGGACTGTATTCCTTCCCCTGCATCACGATCCGAACATCGCCCTTGTCGGAACCGACAACGTGGTAGCCGAGGCAGCATCGCAGCTTCTGAATCTCGGGCGAATCGAGCCGGCGTCCCATCAATCTCTTGACGGCGTAGACGGTGTTGGCCGCGTTGGTCACCGCCTGGCGCTTGGCAATCTGCCCCAGAAGCCGGTCACCCTTGTCCGTGAAGGCCACAACCGAAGGCGTGGTTCTGCCGCCGATGCTGTTCGGGATGATTTGAACGGAGGGCCCGTCCAGTACGGCGACGCAGGAGTTCGTGGTGCCCAGATCAATGCCGATTATCTTGCCCATAGATCAAGACTCGCTCGTTTCCCGGGCTCTGGGGCGAGTTGAAACCGCCACCTGGGCGGGTCGCAGCAGGCGGTCATTGAAGAGGTACCCCCGCCGCAGTTCCTGCACGACGAGGTTCTCCTCCTGCTCGGCTGTCTCGATCCGGGCCAGCGCTTCGTGAAGATGCGGATCGAAGTGCTTTCCGACGGAATCCATTGGAACCACGCCGAGGCGTCGCAGGGTGTCGAGCAACTGCCTGTAAAGGAGCTGGATTCCCTCCCCGTAGCGCGCCAGGCTTTCATCAGACTCCCGGGCTCCTGCCAGGCCTCCGAGGGCACGTTCGAAGCCGTCGACCACCGGCAGTATCTCCGCAAACACCATGCTCTTGGCGAGAACGGCGGTTTCGCCCTTCTCCTTCTCGGTGCGCTTGCGGAAATTCTCCAGTTCGGCGGCCTTGCGCAGAAACCGGTCGCGCCATTGCTCGGCGTCGGCCTTGACAGCAGTGAGTTCGTCCTGCAGCCGGGCGACGGGATCGGAAGGAGCCTCGATTTCCCCAATGGGACGGGGCTGCTCCGCAGCGGTCTCTTCCTGTTCACCCGGTTTGGGCGGTGGATTTGAGGGTTGCATGTTATCGCTCGAGGTCATGGTTTTTCGGTCTGCTTGGCCAGAATGCTCGACAGCAACTTCGCTGCGTATTCGACCAGGGAGATCGTACGTGCGTACTCCATTCGGGTCGGCCCGAGAATGCCGACCGACCCGCGTGTTCTCTCATCCAAAGCGAACGGCGAAGTGATAAGGGTGCAATCCTCGATCCCCGGCAGCGCGTTTTCGGCGCCTATGGTGATGCGAACCTCCTGCGTGTCCCGTTGGATGCATTGCGAGATCAGCAGAGCCAGCCGGCTCTTATGCTCTATCGCCTCCAAGAGCACTCTCAGCTTGTTGATATCGGAAAACTCCGGAGTTTTCATTAGGTTAGAGGCTCCGTCAAGGAAGACCGCCGCATCGATCTCGTCCGCTGTCTCAGCGAAGGTTCGCGCGCTCAAGGTAATTACACGCCGGATGAACCTGTCATATCGCGCCCGCTCCTGACGGATCATCCCCAGGACGAGCGCCCTGATCTCATAGAGCGTCTTGTCCTTGAAATGTTCGATCAAAAACCGGGCGGCCTGTTCAAGCTCAGCCTGGGAAAAATCCTCCTCGGAATGGATAACGCGATCCTGCACGATGCCGGAGCGCGAGACAATCACCACCAGGATTCTCTTGTCCGATAGCCTGACAAACTGAATGTGCTGGAGGGCGATCTGGCTGATCGGGGGAGAAACCACTATCCCCAGGTTCTGCGAAACTCGGGAAAGCACCTGGCTGACCCGGGCCATCATATGTTCGACATTGTCGTCCGGCTGCAGATCTCGATCCAGAACCGCACGGTCCTCCGGTTTGATCTCGACCCGATTCAGCAGATCGTCGACGTAGAGGCGATAGGCCTTATCTGTCGGGATCCTGCCGGCGGAATGATGCGGCTGCCTCAGATAGCCCAGCTCCTCGAGATCGGCCATGATGTTGCGGACGGTGGCGGGGCTGAGGCTCTCGCGGTTGTGTCGCGCTATCCTCCTTGAACCCACAGGCTTACCGGTGTTGACATAGGTCGAGATCGCGTTCTGCAGTATCTCTCGTGCTCGCCTGTTTACCGTGGGATCGCTGCTTATCATCTCAGTGAAGTCGAAGTACCAACTACGTAATAATAATGTCTCGGGGGCGGGCTGCCAAACTGCTAATGAAGACCCATGTCGGGCAAACCGGATCCAAGGAACGTTTCGGGCCTTCCGGAAGTCCCTCCCGACTTGATAATGCCTTCAGCTATCAGCCCTCAGCTTCCAGTTTCCAAGCAGCCTAACCGGGAGCTGAAAGCTATGAGCAATGATGGCACGATCCCCTCTTCCGAGGGCTGTCCGCAGGGTCACAACAGTGACTCCAGCGGAATCGTCGGGAGCCCAAGCGACTGGGCGACAGGTCTGCAAGTCACATGGCCCAGGTAGACGTTGACCCCCTGGGCAAGTGCGGGATCCCGTTGCACGGCCTCTCTGAACCCGAGCCTCGCCAGCTTGCGTGCATACGGCAGAGTCACATTTGTGAGGGCAAAGGTCGAGGTCCTGGGAACCGCGCCAGGCATGTTTGCCACGCAATAATGGACAACGCCATCGACCAGGTAGGTCGGGTTGCTGTGTGTCGTCGGTCGCGTCGTCTCGCAGCACCCGCCCTGATCCACGGCGACGTCGACGACAACCGCGCCTTTCTTCATCGAAGAAATCATGGGCCGCGTCACCAGCTTCGGCGCCTCCGCGCCTACGACAAGGACCCCGCCTACCAGGAGATCAGCCTTGCTCACGGAATCGCTGATGTTGTACGGATTGGACATCAGCGTCTCTATCTGCCCGAAGAAAATGTCATCGAGATAGCGCAGACGATCTGCATCCAGGTCGATGATCGTGACCCGGGCGCCCAGGCCGACCGCCATCTTCGCCGCGTTGGTGCCGACTGTTCCACCTCCCAGGATGACTACATTGGCGGGGGGCACCCCCGGGACTCCGCCGGGCAGCTCTCCACGCCCGCCGTTGGGTTTCTGCAGATAGAAGGCGCCGACCTGGATCGACATCCTACCGGCGACCTCGCTCATGGGGGTCAGCAGGGGAAGTGAGCCGTTGAGAAGACGGATGGTTTCGTATGCAACGCCTGTTACCCTCCGATCGAGGAGCACCTTCGTCAGTTCAGGCGCCGGAGCCAGATGCAGGTAGGTGAAAAGGATCTGGCCGTCACGCATGGCACTCAGTTCAGGACCGATGGGCTCCTTTACCTTTACAACCATGTCCGCCCGCTCCCAGACGTCAGCCGCTGACGGGACGATCTCGCCGCCGGCAGCCTTGAACTCGTCGTCCGAGATGCCGCTTCCCTCGCCCGCATTTGTCTCCACAAGAACCTTGTGCCCGTCCTGCATAAGAGCGTGCACGCCAGCCGGAACGAGACCGACTCGTGATTCACTGTCTTTGATTTCTTTCGGAAGCCCTACGATCATGAGTACGCTCCTTGCCCTTTTAGATATCGCGCGCGGCCCACGCGGTTCGCGCGGATAGGACGACTCTAAGCCTTTTGTCAGGCGAATTCATAATACAGAATTCATGAATTCAGAACACAGAATACAGAGTGGGAGAGCTGAGGGCCAACGGTGGAATAAATGATCCTGGAGAAGATGCAGGCGGTCTGCTGGTTCGTGATTGAGCAAGATCCCGCGGCACCCGCGCCCTTCCGGACGCGGGTGCCGACCATGCATTCTAGGGTTTGACGATGCTGGTATAGAAGGTTGAGGTGCTATACCGCCCCTGCCTTGAGTTCACGTCCAGGAACTTCAGTACCACTGCCTCCCCGCTCTTCAGCCCTCTCACGATATCCAGGAGATCCTGTGCGGAACCGATCTGCTTCCCATTGGCCGCCACGACGATCTGGACATGACCCGGCTCCTGGCCGTTCAGCCCGGCATCCTCGGCGAGACTTCCCGGCTTCACCGACAGGATCAGGGCTCCGCCGGAAACGCCGATCTCCTGAGCAATCCGGGAGGGAACGTTGTCAAAATTGAGCCCGATCTCGGGCTTCCTCTCTTCCTTCTTCTCCTCGAAGCTGTAGGATCCCGGTTCCTGCTCCTGGTTCTCGAACTTCCTTTCGCCGACCGCGACGTCGAAGGTCATTTCCTTGCCAAATCGCACGACTGTCGCCTTGGCGCTCTGGCCAGGAGGTGTATTGGCCACAGCCATGCGCAGATCCTGCACGGAGTAGATCTTGGCGCTGCCGAAGCCCACGATCACGTCCTCGGGCTTTATCCCGGCCTTGGCGGCAGGGGAATTCTCCGAAGGATTGCCGTTTTCGTCCGTCAAGGCCGTGATGAGCACGCCCGACCCCTGCTTCACGCCAAAGTACTTCGCCATCTCGGGCGTAAAAGGAAGCGTGTTCATGTTGACGCCAAGCCAGCCTCGCAGGACCTTCCCCTTGTCCAGAATCTGGTTATAGATGTTGACGAAGATATGCGACGGGACGGCGAAGCCGACGCCGGCGTTCGACCGCGACGAGGTGGAAATGAAACTGTTGATTCCGACCACCTCGCCGTTCATATTCACCAAAGGCCCGCCGCTATTGCCCGGATTTATGGCAGCATCGGTCTGCAGGTAATCGTTGAACAGCATCTGAAGGGAAGATGTGGTGCTGGCGTCAAAAACGCGGCCTGCAACTGAGATAATCCCGGCCGTCACAGTCTGCTCAAGCCCGAACGGGCTGCCGATTGCGAGGACCCAATCCCCCACCTTCATGGCCTTTGAATCGCCAATTGTGGCGGCGGTAAGGGGTTTTTCCGCGTCGATCTTGATGACCGCGATGTCCGACAGGCTATCCGTCCCGATGACCTTGGCAGAATAGCTCTCCCCTCCGGGGAGGCTGACCTTGATCTTGGTGGCCCCTTCAACAACATGGGTGTTTGTAACGATATAGCCCTTCGGGTCCACGATAATCCCGGATCCAAGGCTGTTGCGCGTGAATTCCTCCGGCATGTTCGGCATCGGGAAGAAGCGATGGAAGAAATCCTGCATCGGATCTTCCTGGTCCTCGTCCGGCGACTGTCTCGGCGTGCCCCGCCGCTGTCTCATCTGAACAACCTCTTCCGTGTTGATGTTGACAACCGCGGGTTCAACACGCTTGGCGACATCCTCGAACGCCTGGGAAAGCTGCAGCGAGCGCCAGTACCGCAAAAACCATGAGGAAAGACACCACCCGTTTTCCGGGTTTGACGAAACCATCCAGGATACTTTTCATAGACTCCTCCGGGCCTCTGTTTTCACCATCGTGCAGAGTAATTCTACGTGAGCTTGTCCCATATGTTCCAGATCTATGGTCAAAATCGGGGGTTGGAAGGATGAGTTTTCAGCTCGACTTTGCCTCTCCCTGCTGAAAGGCGAATGGAAGGTACCCGGGGTCGGTGTCGCAATCGGTACCGAACCGTATCGGCCCCAAGCCTGGAGTCTGTCGAGCCCTCATGATTCCGAACGCCGATAGCGATCCCGATTCCGATTCCGACATCCCGAACCCTTCAAGCGTTGTTCCCCGCCCGGCGATACTCCGACGTGATTATTCCTGTAATCACCAGGATGCCCCCGAACCACTCCCTGGTTCCAAGGGTCTGGTCCAGCAGCAGGTAGGCAAATATGGCGGCGAAGAAGGGTTCAATGCTGAAGATCAGCGCGGTCCGGTTCGGGGTCGTGAACCTCTGGGCCCAGTTCTGCACATAGTAGGCGACGGCGGTGGCCAGGACTCCCAGAATGAATATGTAAACGCCAAGAGCGGGGTCCCAGACTCTCGACGATCGGCAAAATGATCGTGCTCAGCACCGCGCTGCCCGCTATCTGCAGGGCCACGAGCTGCCGGTAGTCGCCCTCGGTGACATACCTGCCGACGTAAAGGATGTGGAAGGCGAATACGAAAGCGCAGATGAGCGTGAGCACGTCGCCGCGGTTCAGGGAGAGTTCCAGGCTTTCGAGAGTCAGCAGGCCCAGGCCTGCGGTCGCGATGACCACTCCCGCAACAGTCTGCCGCCGAGGCCGGTGATGAAAGAGGAGAAAGCCGAGCACCGGAACGAGCAGCACCGATAGAGCGGTGATGAAGGCTGATCGCGCCGGGCTGGTAGTGCGAAGCCCGAGCGTCTGGAAAATG
>JAFNAH010000392.1 GCA_017860075.1 Acidobacteriota bacterium
ATCTCCGGCAGGGTAAGCGGGGTCAGCCGGATGGAAACGGTCGTGTGAAATCCGTGTTCCTGGATGATTCTCAGCGCCCCGAGGGCTCGGGCAAGTCCGTCGACCGGGGCCCGATGAAATTCCGCATAGGCGACGGGGTCGATGGTGTCCAGGCTGATCTGAAACGACTTCGTCAGGCTCTCCCTGCGCAGCCGGGAAACGATCTCCCTGGTGAGGAGGCTGCCGTTGGAGGCGATCCTGGCAGTGATGCCATGCCCTGCCATGCACCTCAGGATCTCGGGCAGGTCTTCGCGCTGAAACGGCTCGCCGCCTGAGATGAGGATGTCGCTGACTCCCGCTTCATGCGCTTTCTTCACGACATCCAGGGCCTCGCGCGTCGTCAGCTCGTCCGGATGGGGACTGCCCCCATCCGTGAAGCAGATCGGGCACCGGTAGTTGCAGGCGTAGGTGACGTTCCAGAACAATGTCCTGAGAGGCGAAGGATCCATCCACGCCCTCTCGCTGGTGTGTCCGGGTTTGAGCTTCAGCTTGATATCGAGCATGGACAGGATTGTCTCCCGTTAACCTTCGGGGTCCGTGTCTTCACAGGGCACTCCGCACAGACAGAGCGCGCAGCCGAGCGAGTATCCCTCCTTGCGCGTGCCGCCCTTGACAATCGGGGAAGGCAGCATGCGGTACTTGCCGGCATAGCCGACCAGATTCCTTTCCCGGATCTCATTTCTTCTCACGTAACACTTCTCTTTGTCCATCCCATTCTCGGAGATAGCCCCTGCCGGACACCTGTCACGGCACAGTCCGCAGGTCTCACCGCCGGTCGAGAGACAGGGGGCGCGATAGTCGTCCATCCTCGGCGCAGCCGGTCCCGTAGGCAGGTTGACGACGAGACTGCCGAAACGCACGTAAGATCCTATCGGGGTGATCAGGCTCCCGTGCAATCCGAAACTCCCAAGGCCGGCGGCGTAGGCAACGTGCCGTTCAGACCACGTGGAGCTGAGGCCGTGTTCCGCACTTCGGAACGCGTCGTATTCCTCCGTGAGGATGGGCGACACAGCCGCGAACCCCGAACCACGCAGCTGTTCCGTCAGGCGACGGCTCATCCCGAAGATGATCGCTCCCCCGTTATTGCGGGCAACCGAATAGAGCGGAGACGGCCAATCCCTTCCCCGGTTGGATCGGCGCACGTCCTGTGAGAATGGAAGCGCCCAGGAAACAACACTGACACAGGAGAGATCCGCGCCCGCCCCGGAATACCGCTCGAGTATCTCCGGCGGCATCAGGTGACCGGGGCTGACGACCTCCCGGAAAACCTGGAAGACAGGGTCCCGGCCGTCGACCGCGCCGACCAGAGGCATATCGAAGACCGGAACGTCACCGAAGTCCTCCAGACGGTTTCCTGCCGACGCGCCGATGAAGTCCCGCGCCAGTTGCCGTACAAATTGCAGGGCGCTGGGCGGCGCCCCTGTCGACCGCTCGCGCATAAAGTCAGCCTCTTTCATTGGTTCAACCAAGACTCCCCGCCACGCTTGCGGCATGCTGCTCGATGAGTTCGCGCTGCCGGACGTCGTTCATGATGCAGTCGTCGCGATAGTCCAGTGTCAGCATGGAGACATGACGCCGCCAAATCTCTGCCAGAGGGCGATTCCTGACATTCCCCAGGAGATAAGGTACAAACGGGCAGGGCGTGACATCTCCCCGCGGAGAAATGAAAAGGATCCGCTTGATGATCACGTCGCAGCGGGTTTGTGCCGTCGGAAGCTCCATGTGCACGAAGGTCGGATCCTGGAGAGTCCTTACAATGGCCCGCTCTTTCGGGCTCAGCATCAGGTCAAATGAAAGATTCAGTCTTCCTGCCGCAACCGGCCAGAAAAAATAGACGGACATCACTCCCAGCCGTCGTCCCAGCGATATGATTTCTCCAAGGCCGTCGGGAATGAGCCCGCGCGAAGCATAGGTGCAAATCTGGCACGGGATACCGGCATCCTTCAAATGCCTGATGCCCTGCACGGCCCTGGCGAACGCACCCGGGACGCCTCTCAGGGAATCATGGATAGAGGCATCGGGGTGGTCGATCGATACGGCGCACTGTGTCAGCCCCGCCTTCTTTAAGCCAAAGGCCCGTGCGCGGTCCAGGAGCAACCCGTTGGTGTTGAGCCGGGTCAGAAGGCCTGCCTGATGTGCGTGGCTGATGATCTCGTCCAGATCCTTCCGCAGTAGCGGCTCGCCGGCGGAGAAGATCACCTGCAGTGCCCCGAGACGCCTCACCTGGTCTATGATCGACTTGACCTCTCCGGTGGTCAGTTCTTCTTGATCGTTCCTGTCCGAGGCGTTGGAGTAGCAGTGCGCGCAGCGGAGCTGACATCTATAGGTCAAAGCAATGGAGACATTTGCCGGCACGGGCCGCAGGAACAGTCTTCGGGCGGCAAAGCCCGGAATCCGTCCGACCGCCTTCAGAGATCGGTTGGAGGCATAGAGTCGGCCCATCCTAATGACACGATTAGCTAGCGTAATCAGACGCGGGGAGTGTGCCATGCGATATAACCGACGCTTTCAGTGACTCTATAGGATATTCCATCGCTTTCCTCAAGATGAAAATGCTCTTCTGTACCTCCCGTCAGTCTCAGGCGGCCTGAATCCGAAGTCTCCCCGACGGCGAGAGTGTGGGTCCGCCACTATACAGCGCACAGGTGTGCGCTGCCGTGAAACGTGTCCATCCCGCCCCGCACCAGGTAAGGGGAGGTCCGAGACAACTGCACGGTTGATCCTATATAATCGGGCCGCGCGAAAAGGAGCACTGAATGCTGAAGGTCCGCCATTGGAAACCCGTGCCGCAGGGTGCTGAGTATGCCGCCGTTTGACGGACTTCGGATCATTCGAGGCCCGCTCTACAAGTCGACGCTGCTGCTCACGGCTCCACTCCTTTGTGTCCTGCTGCTCACGCCGGGATCTGCGGACGCCCCCACATTCTACATGTTCTTTCTGAACATGTTTCTTTACCTGAGCTTTGCCTACGCGGTCAACGACTGGGCTGATCGCGAGGCCGACCTCGCTGCGGGCAAGCGCCGCACCTTCTCTTCACTCCCGGCAAGTACTGCCCGGGCAATCGTCGCGGCGCTGCTGCTCGCCACCCTGGCAGTCGGATATCGACTCAGCCGGAGCTGGCTCTACATCGGCGTTCTTTCAACCGGCCTTCTGCTGGGCG
>JAFNAH010000393.1 GCA_017860075.1 Acidobacteriota bacterium
TGACCCGGCGGAGATCTTCGGTGTCGCCGATCGAGTGGGGAGCATCGAGAAGAACAAGACCGCCAACCTGATCCTGACGACAGGCGACTTATTCAACGCGGACACGCATGTGAAGTACGCCTTCGTAGACGGCAGGAAGTTCGACATTACCGAACCGGACCCGCAGCGCGAGCGTGACGGTGAGGCTTCGGGCACTCCTGATCCCGGAAGCGCCGGAGACCGGTACAAACGGCAGATTTCAGGTGGAGAGCAGCCATGGTGAAGAGAAGGTACATGCGAATGAAGGCAATGGCAGGCCTGACAGTCCTGATGGCTGTCTGCGGCGTTCGTGCGGATGCGGCAGAGTCAGGTGCAACTGCGGTGGTGATCAAGGATGCCACGATCCTGACGGTTTCCCACGGCACTATTGCCAGAGGGTCAATCCTGATCCGCGACGGCAAGATTTCCGAGGTCGGCCAGGCTGTCGATGTGCCTGACGGCGCTCTGGTCATCGATGCGGCAGCCCAGTTCGTAATGCCGGGGATCATCGATCCGCACTCGCATCTTGCTCAGAACGGCGGCGTGAACGAGGGCAGCCTCGCGGTTACCTCTATGACTTCGGTCGAGGATTTCATCGATCCCACTGATATTGATATCTACCGTGAGCTTGCAGGTGGAGTAACGACTACGGCCACTCTCCACGGGAGCGCCAACCCGATCGGGGGAACCGGCGCCGTAATCAAGTTACGCTGGGGGCAGGATGCCAAAGGGCTCCTTTTCGCGGGTGCCAGGCCGGGACTCAAGTTCGCGTTGGGGGAGAATCCCAAGCACAAGCGCACTCAGGAGCGCTATCCCGGTACCCGGATGGGTGTCGAGGACGTCATCCGGCAGGCGTTCACCGAGGCGAGGATCTACATGCAGGACTGGGATGAGTACAACAAGCGCGTCGCAGCCGGCGACAAGACGGTGATGCCGCCGCGCAGGAACCTCACGCTCGAGCCGCTGGCGCAGGTGCTCCGCGGCGAAAGGCTTCCGTTCGTCCACGCGTACCGGGCGGACGAAATGCTCATGATGATGCGCGTGGCAGACGACTTCGGTTTCAAGGTCAACTCTTTCGAGCATGCGCTCGAAGCTTACAAGATCGCGAACGAACTTGCCGCTCACGGCGCGGTGGCTTCCACATTCTCCGACTGGTGGGCCTACAAGGTCGAGGCGTACGACGCCATCCCGTACAACGCCGCCCTTTTGACGCGCAAGGGCGTCCTGGTCTCGATAAATTCGGACAGCGCGGAGGAGGCGCGGCACCTGAACCAGGAAGCCGCGAAATGCATGAAGTACGGGGGCCTTACCGAAGAGGAGGCGCTGAGGCTGGTTACGCTCAATCCGGCAAGGCAGTTGAAGATCGACGACCGCGTGGGCTCTATCGATCCAGGCAAGGATGCCGACCTGGTGATCTACAACCACCATCCTCTGAGCGTCTACGCTGTGCCGCAGAAGGTCCTGATCGACGGGCAGGTCTACTTCGACATTCAGAAGGATCTGGTGATACGGAAGAGAATGGCTGAGGAGCGAAAGACCCTCGAAGAGAAGGACAGGCAGACCAGGGACAAGGAACGCCAGCCCCGCAAGCCCGGCGACAGGGATACCGTCAAGGACAAGAACGCGACAGAAGTCCCTCCGCAAGGCAAAGAAGGAGAGTGACCATGGCTGATCCGACCAGACGCACTTACGTTGTCCACTCCGGCATGATCATCCTGATCATGGCGCTCACGCTGCTTGCAGGTGCGAAACCGGTTTGCGTGATCCGGAACGCCAGGGTTCACACTCTCTCGCCTGCAGGGACCCTCGAGCGCGCATCCGTTGTGATGGAAGGCGGGAAGATTGTCGGAGTGGGCAGCTCCGTGAGAGTCCCGCCCGGAGCCCGGATAATCGAAGGGAAGGGGCTCGAAGTCTACCCGGGGATGGTGAATGCCTGGAGCAACGTCGGTCTCGCGGAGATTCCTGCCGTCGAGGTTACTAACGATGCTGCCGAACAGGGTCAGTACAAGCCTCAACTACTCGCGTTCAGCGCGATTCACCCGGAAAGCGAGCACATCCCTGTCGCTCGGGTGAACGGGGTGACCAGTTGTCTCAGCGTCCCGGAGGGAGGGATTATCGCCGGTCAGTCCGTATTGCTCCACCTGGACGGGTGGACCGTTGATGAGATGGCCGTCCTCAAGTCCGCCGGTATGGTGATGAACTTTCCAAGCCTGGAGCGGGCGAGGGAAAGATATGCAGGGGCAGGGTTCGGGCGTACATCCAGGCAGACATTCGCCGAGATCAAGCGAAACTACGAGAACCAGGCCAAAGAGCTCTCGGAGTGGCTGGAGAAGGCAAGGCACTATGCCAAAGCCAGGCAGGCGCAGCCGGCTACACCGGTTGACCGGCAACTCGAGGCGCTCGTTCCCGTGGTGGAAGGCAAGAGCGTCGTCTTTCTTACCGCCGACACTGCAAGGGACATCAGAAATGCAGTCGAATTCGGGAAAAAGGAGAAATTGCGATTTGTCATCCACGGCGGCCGGGAAGCGAATCAGGTGGCAGACGTACTGAAGAAAATGGATGTCGCGGTGATCCTCGATTCGATCGTTGAGCTGCCGGTGCGAGAAGACGATCCCTACGACGCCCGATTCACGCTGCCTCGTGAACTGGCGAGTGCCGGCGTGAGGTTTGCACTGACGTCGCCCGACAGCAGCGAAGTCCGCAATCTCCCCTATGAAGCCGGTTTCGCCCAAGCCTACGGCCTATCGCATGACCAGGCCCTGAGGGCCGTGACGCTCGGCCCGGCCGAGATCCTCGGTGTTGCAGACAGGCTCGGAAGCATTGAGGTCGGAAAGTCTGCGGACCTCGTGGTGACAGATGGAGACCTGCTGGAAATCCGCACCCAGGTTAAGAACCTCTTCATCTCGGGTCGCGAGGTCAGTCTCGAGACGAAGCAGACGCGGCTTTATCAGAAATACCTTATGCGGCCGTAGTTCCGATCGGATAGCCTCGTGCAGCGCCTCGGACCTTGCTACCACGGAGTTCCCCCTGCTATGCTCCGCGCCGAAAGCTTTCGTGAGGGCAAATGCAAATGAACTATCAAGAATTCATCCAGAGACAGGTCGAAGAAATCAGGGAAGAGGCGGGCGATGGGATCGCCATCAACGCGGTCAGCGGCGGTGTCGACAGTTCGGTAGTCACG
>JAFNAH010000032.1 GCA_017860075.1 Acidobacteriota bacterium
GATCGGCTACGGATGCGTGAAGTCGTTGATCCTGGTGATCAGGCGTTGGTAGACGTCGTTCGGCAGGTGAGTGTCCCAGTGGCCTGACAGTTTTGCGATTCCGACCGTCCCGAGAAAAACGACCGCGATGCCGGTCGCAAGCGCCCACGCAGGTATCCTGCGCCTCTTCGGCAGCGAGAGTTCGAGCGCTCCTGCGGCCGGACAGATCGCGACGCACTCCAGGCATCCTGTACATTCAGCCGATCTGACAGTCGCCAGTTTGTCGACGGGAAGGCCTGCCGGACAGGCCCGGGCACACTTGGCGCAATCGATGCAAACGTCGGGATCGCGCCGGATACGCGCGGGACTCAGGAGAGAAACGAGACCCATCAGCGCTCCGTACGGACAAAGATAGCGGCACCAGAAGTTCTTTATGAGCAGGGAAAGCAACGCCAGCGATACCAGGGTGATGAGCGCCGTACTGCTGAGGAAGCGGAAGAAATGCAGCATCTTCACGTCGGCGATCAGACCGTAGGGACTCGACAGGAAAGCGCTGAGAGCCGCCGCCGACATCGACCCGACCGCATAGGCAAACAGCCCCAGCAGAACATACTTCAGGCTGCGGAGCGGCAGGTCGGCCCATCGCGGCAACGTAAGATCCCAGCGGAAGAGCTTGCGTCCGAGCTTCCACAGAAGCTCCGAGAGCGTCCCGATGGGGCAGAGCCAGCTGCAAAAGGCCTTGCGAAATAGGAGGCAGATGATCAGGAACGAAATCAGAAGGAACATCGCGGCCGGATGCACATCAGGGATTCTCCCGGTCACGAGGAGAAACTTGAGATTCATGAGCCCCGCGATCGGGAGCCAGCCCTCGACCCCCGGCGGACGGGTCACTGCCGGAGTCTGCCCGCCCGATTCGAAGTGACGCACGAAGAGATAGAACTGGATTCCCAACGCGACGTTCAACACCAGGAAGAGACCCTGGAAGGTGTAACGGACACGCTGTGAATAATCCCGCGGCGCGCGACGCACAAGCCGCTTCACGGGCTTTGGCTGCCGCATGGCCGGAGCAGGGTCTTGCAGGACAGGCAGTTGATTCTGTGCAGTCGCCACGATGAGCCTTCCAGGTCCGGACGCAGGACTATCCGAGAAATTCCGCCACCAGCTTGTCCATCATCGCGTGGAGGCGTTCGTGTGTTCCGGCCCCCATTTTGTCGATCTCGATTCTCTCGAAACCACGGGCAAGCTCCGCCTGCTCGTCGTCCGACAGGATGCGTTCCGCCATCACGAAAAGTATGTTGTTCTCTTTCTGGATATGGGCGCGCAGGAGATCCGAGTAACCGCGCGCCGCCGCGACCCATCGGCGGACCGCATCAGCGTTTCCTTTCACGATCGCCTCCGCGACGGCAGCCATTTCCTTCATGTAGGCCCGACCCTGATCATGCTCGATGAGCATCACGCCCACCGGTCCCCCCTGACGCGGCAGCCCCTTGCCCTCCAAAGCCGGGAACAGGAGATCCTCCTCTTTTCCGTGATGACACTTGTCGGCAAAGAGCCGGAAAAACTCGACCAGCCCGGAGAAGGCTTCGGGTGCCACCGGGACACCCCGTTCGACACGGCGACTCACCTCGTCCGCAACGTCCAGCATCCTGAGTATTGCCTCATGTTCGTGCCTGAGCACTGATGTTGCCACGGCCATCTTTCTCCCCTCCTTTCCTTCTCGCTCGTCTGCGCGCACGAGCAGATCCAAGATACCATTAGCGGACTAATTGATCCATATTTTTCTCCCGGATATCACCACCGCGGGCACCGGGAGTCGAATACAGTCCCGCAGATCAATGTTATCGTCGACTCCAAAACAATAGTATACAGGACTATTACATCCTTTATAAAGTTACAATCGTCGAGCCGGGAAGGCCATCAAGCGGCAGGTTGGGGGCTGAGCCGGCGCCTGAGGATCACGATGGTGAAGTCATCGTGGTAGCCGTGCCGGCGCGAGTGTGCCCGGGTCTCTCGTACGACTGCCCTGATCATCTTCTGCACCGTGGCGCCGGATGTGCGTTTGAGCACCTCCAGAAGCCGATCGGGGCCGAACTCCTCTCCGTCGGCGTTCGCGGCTTCGACCACACCGTCGGTGAAAAGCACAAGCGTGTCGCCGGGAGCCAGAGTAACAACCGCTGTCTCATATTCGGCGTCGGCCAGAACTCCCAGGGCCGCACCGCCCCGGTCCAACATCTCGACACCGCCGTCGGAGCGCAGCAGAACCGGCGGGTTATGTCCGCAGTTCGCATAAACGTAAGTGCCTGCTACCGGATCAAGGATTCCATAGACCGCGGTAACGAATCCCGAGACGCCGATCCAATCGGCCAGGAGCCGGTTCACCGATTGCATGATGTGAGGGAGTTCGAAATCGTTGCGAACCTGCGTCCTGAGGACCGCGCGGAAGGTTGCCATTATGAGCGCCGCGGGGATTCCCTTACCCGAAACGTCGGCGACTGCGAGACCGAAATGCCCGTTGGGGAAAGGGATGTAGTCGTAGTAGTCGCCGCCGATCTCGTAGGCGGGCAGGTTCAATCCTGCGACTTCGTAACCCGGGATTTGAGGCGGAGTCTTGGGGAGGAGGCTGGCCTGAACTTCCCGGGCAATTTCAAGCTGACTTTCCAGTACCTTCTTTTGAAGAAGCTGCTGGTGAAGGACCGCTCTCTCGATCGAGATGGCCGCGGCATTGGCAAAAAACTGGAGCATCTCGACGTCGGACTCCGTGTAGGTCCCGACCTGGTCGCTTTCGAGGTTGAGGGCACCGATTACATGGCCACTTAAAACGACAGGCACCGCGATCTCTGACAGGGTCTGTTCTCGCCCCTTGATGTAGCGCCTGTCGAGGCGGACGTCCGGACAGACGATGCTTTTCCCTGTCCGGATAACGGCTCCGACGATCCCTTTGCCGGACTTCAGCATCGGATCGCTTCCGGGCAGCGTGTTGTCAAAGCCGCGGAGCGCCATGCCTGCAATAACGTCCGCCAGGGGTCCTCGCCATAGCGTCAGGCCCGTCCGGCTGAGTATGAAAATGCCGGCGGCATCGTACGCAACCACGAGGCGTACGGTATCGAGGAGGTGGTCGAGAATTTCGTCCAGCTTCAGTGTCCCGACAATCTTCTCGGACATCTGCAGCAGGAGGCGGTACTTGACCTCGGCGGTCAGCGACCTGGGATGCTGAGTCTTGTGTTTAGCGTCCGAAGTTCCCATGCACGCGCCCGTGTCTACATGGTAATGCTAGCACGCCGCCTGCCGCGGCCTAAGATCATGTGGGCACGCTCCGGATCTGTGTCCGAAGGATCGATCGAGAAGCTCTGCGCTGCTGAAGAGGACCAAAGCGCTAAGACCGCGTGCGGCGGGTCTCCGAAGCTGTGAAAACATCGCAGGGTTCGGCCCGGATTGCACGGTTCCCGCTCCGGGGCATGTTCATTCTCTATCCCGGCCCCAAGCAGGTCCGGTCTAACAGATCGGACCTGATCAACCCTGCACGACACGCGGGAAAACACTCCGCAGGTACCGTTCGTCATACCTGATGCTCTCCTCGAGGCCAAGAGGCAATTTGGTCCCTTCCATGTGCAACCAGCCGCGGTAGCCGATATCATCCATCGCAAGGCGCACCCGCTTGAAGTCGATGGAACCCTTGCCGTAGAGGTCATCATAGTCCTTGGCGTGAAACTCGCAGATGTTCTTCCCCAGCAATCGGATCTCTTTGTAGATGTCGTAGCCCTGCTTGTGAGAGTTGGCGACATCGTAGTAGACCTTGACCGCCGGCGATCCGACACGGTTCAGGATATCCATGTGCTGTTCCGCGCTCAGCCAGCTCTCGAACCCGAGAGTCACACCGGCCCGCTCCGCCTTCGGTGCCACCTTCCTGAGCCGCTGAACGACGGCGGCGACTCCCTCGGGATCATTGAGCAGATCACCTTTGGCGAAGAATGCAAGCAACACGACCTTGACTCCGAGCGCCTTGCAGGCGTCGATGCTGTCGGAAACCCACTGCTCGGCCTGCGGGTCGCTCTTGTAGGGAACGTCGTTCAGTGAGCCGATCGCGAGTGAACCGATCTCTACCTGCTGTTTTGCAGCCGTTTCCAGGTAGAGCTTCTGAACCTCGGGTTTGAGGACGGGCATGCCGTTCTTCGGCCCTCCCACGTCCACCTGGACCCCGTCCAATCCCAGCCGTTTTGCCATGACCAGCGCGGCCGGATCGGCGCGCTTTCCCAGAGTCCAATCGCATGCGCCTATCTTGAAGCCGGTCTGCGCGGTCTTTGCCTGCAGCCAGGCAATCCCCGCCGCTCCGGCTGAGGCAACCTGAGCTCCCCTCACAATCAACTCCCGACGCGAGATCTTCTCTTTTTCCATCTCCCCAACTCCTTGGTGCAGCTCTTAAATCTCAAATTTGAAATCTGAAATCTACAATTCCTTGAGTCCGCTCAGATTCGGCTCCATTCGTTCATCGGCCTTCATCATCCCGTCCCATGTGACCTCGGCTCGTCGATAAGCGGCAGTGCGGCCGAGAATGGTGGTCAGGTTGCTTCTCACGCTGGAAGCGGCCGTCGCATTCGAGAAGTCGCCCTGCGTGATGCTGTCATGGAACGCGGCTATGTTGCGTTCGGCACCCTTCTGGTAGATGTTGTCGGTCCTGCCGCCGTCATACGGCGCTTTTCCCTTGATGCTGACTTCGCCGAAATAGTGGGTATCGATCGTCCCATCCGTGCCGTACATCCGGCAGCCGATATCATCGACACCCCGCCCGTATTGCTTGGAATGGAAAGTAACGACGAGGTCATCCGGAAACGTGTAAATAACGGAAAAATAGTCGCCGCAATCGCCGACGTCGCGCCCCTTTCGCCCGCACGCACCGTACGCACGCACCGGGTGGGCATCCAGTATCCAGGTGGCGACGTCAAGCGCGTGGATGTTCTGCTCGGTGATAATGTCGCCGGAAAGCGCGCGGTCCAGCCCCCAGGCACGCAGGCGGTTCTCCGGGTTGGTCGGGTCAGCGCGCAGGAACTGGCCCTGCCCCCCCCAGGTCGGACCGCAGACGTACAGGGCTTCCCCGCTGATGATCGTACCTATATCGCCTCCCTGAACACGCGTCACCGCCTCGCGATAGTTGGGTTCCATTCGTGTCTGGAAATCGACGCGGAAGCAGAGCTTTGCTGCGGTCGCCTTCCTGGCGCTCTCCTCGACTGTCCGGCAACCGGGAACATCAACAGCGACGGGCTTGGCCAGAAAGACGTGCACCCCGGCGTCGACACCTGCCGCCGCCTGCTCCGGATGGAACCAGGGCGGACTCTCGACCGCGATCGCATCCGGTTTCGATTCGAGCATCTTCTTGTAGCCGGAAAGCCCGGTGTAGCGGCGCCCGGTTTCCACCTGCAGCTTTTCTCCGAAGGCGTTGACCTTGTCCTCGAAATAATCGGCGCCCGCAACAATCTGAAAGCCCCCGTGTTTCATGAATAGACCGGCAATCCATGTGCCCCGGGTTCCGCAGCCGGACAATCCCACCGTGATCTTCGAGTTGGCCTGCGACCCGCGGACCGATTCGGGCTTGACGATGGAGAAGCTCATTGCCGCCACCCCGGCGCCGGCTATGAACTCCCGCCGCCCGATCCGTGCCCGAACACCAACCGTCTCAGATCCCCTGTTGTCTGTTGTCATGACTCTCCGCCTCCACTAAGGACCCGGGCATTATCACAGCACGGTGGCGGCCCTCGCAACTTTCTTGTGGCGATGGTATGAATCATCCGCGGGAGCTTGCCCGCCGGAAATCAAGGCACATCGCCGGAACGCGTAGTATCCGCGCCGGCGGCGCGGTCCCACATACGGCCGTGCAAAGACCGGACCCGGCAGCTCTATTTCTTGAACACGGCGCACGGT
Source organism: Acidobacteriota bacterium (assembly GCA_017860075.1). Classification (GTDB taxonomy): domain Bacteria; phylum Acidobacteriota; class UBA6911; order UBA6911; family UBA6911; genus JACADW01. Next base: position 5,893 of record JAFNAH010000032.1, read on the forward strand.
TGATGTAGGAATGGACAGGCAGCTGGTGGATCCAGGGCGGTGAAATACCTTCACCGGGATCCGGAATTCTGTACCACAGTAAGCCAGGCGCGAGGGAACTTGAGATGAGCGAAAAGATCACAAGACGATTTTTTATGGCCGGTGCCGCAGGTGCGGCGATGTCGAGCCACCTTCAGGGCCGCATGCAGGCGACCGCCCAGGAGGGTAACCCGGTCACGCTGGCCCTTGTCGGATGCGCTCACATCCACACTCCCGGTTTCATCAAGCTCCTGAAGGGTCGCAGCGACGTCAGGGTAAAGCGCGTCTGGGATCACGATGAGTCCAGGGCAGCAAAGTGTGCCGGCGATCTCAAAGCGGTGGTCGCGGCAAAACCAGCGGACATCTGGTCCGACAGGGAGATCGCCGCTGCAGTCATCTGCTCCGAGACGAACCGCCACCACGAGCTTGTGATGGGTGCAGCGGGAGCCGGCAAGCACATGTTCGTGGAAAAGCCGCTGGGCATAACCGCGAAGGAGAGCTGGGCGATGGCCGACGCCATCGAAAAGGCGCACTTGATCTTCACCACCGGCTACTTCATGCGGACGCTGCCGATCAACCTTTTCGTCAGGGGCGAGGTAGAAAAGGGGAATTTCGGAAAGATAACCCGGATCCGCGCTTCCAACTGCCACGAAGGTTCCCTCGGCGGTTGGTTCGACAAGGAGTGGCGCTGGATGGCCGATCCCAGGATCGCCGGGGTCGGGGGTTTCGGGGACCTGGGAACACACGCGCTGGACATCCTGATGTGGCTCCTGGGAGACATCGGGTCCGTGACGGCCGACATCAAGGCGGTAACCAGGCGCTACGGCGACTGCGACGAATCGGGCGAGGCACTGATCCAGTTTGCGAACGGTGTCACCGGCACGCTGGCAGCAGGCTGGGTGGACGTGGCAAATCCCGTTACACTGATGGTGAGCGGCACCGAAGGGTATGCCATGTTGCTCAACGACGAGGTGTACTACAAGAGCAAGAAGGTCGATGGAGCGGACGGCAAGAAGCCCTGGAAGCAGTTACCCCCTGCTTTTCCGCAGCCCATGGACATGTTCGTTGACGCAGTCAAGGGCCGGAAGGACCTTCCGCTGGTGAGTCCCCGCGAGGCGGCGGCCCGCGTCAGCGTCATGGAGGCCATGTATCTGGGGTCCCGCGAGCACAGGTGGGTGAAGCCTGCCTGAAGCAATACTTCAGCATCGAAAGGAAGAATATGAAGACAACTCTGCGTGCGTTGCTTGTCCTTGCTCTGGTCGTAATCCTTCTGCAACCGGCGGCACTGAAGTCGCAAGCTGCCCCGAAGCCGGCCGAGGGCGGCGATTACTTCGTCTACATCGGAACCTACACGAACAAGGGAAGCGAGGGGATCTACCTCTGCCGGCTTGACGCCGCTGCGGGGAAGTTGACAGAACCGGGCCTTGCGGCGAAAGCGCCCGACCCATCATTCCTCGCTATCCACCCTGATGGGCGCCACCTCTATGCCGTGAGCGAGATTTTCAACTTTGAAGGCAAGAAGAGCGGCGCTGCCAACGCCTATGCACTCGACCCGCACACCGGGAGCCTGACTCTATTGAACAAGGTTTCCACGGTGGGCGTAGGACCGTGCTACGTCACTGTCGATAAGTCCGGCCGGGACGTGCTTGTCGCCAACTACGGCAGCGGGAGCGTGGCGGCGATGCCGATCAAGCAGGACGGAAGCCTGGGGGAGGCATCCGCCTTCATCCAGCATGCCGGTTCGAGCGCGAATCCCCAGCGACAGAAGCAGCCGCACGCGCACTCCATCAACCTTTCGCCGGACAATCGTTTTGCCATAGCCGCCGATCTGGGCCTGGACCAGTTGCTGGTCTACCGCTTTGATCCGGCCAAGGGCTCGTTGACCGCGAATGACCCTCCGTTCGCGCGCGTGAATCCCGGAGCCGGGCCCCGTCACTTCGATTTCCACCCGGACGGGAAATTCGCCTACGTCATCAACGAGATGGGATCCACGATCACCGCCTTCACATGGGATGCCGCCCGTGGAGTCCTGACGGAGATCCAGACAATCTCAACTCTGCCAGACGGCTTTTCAGGCCGGAACGACACCGCTGACATTCACGTGCACCCGACAGGTAAGTTCGTGTACGGCTCCAACCGCGGTCATGACAGCATAGCCGTATTCTCCGTTGATGAGGCCAAGGGGACGCTCACGCCTGTCGAATACGTGCCGACTCAGGGAAAAGTGCCGCGCAATTTCGGGATCGACCCGACCGGTTCGATCCTGATCGCGGCCAATCAGAACTCCGACAACCTGGTTGTTTTCCGGATCGATACAAAGACGGGCAAGCTCAGCGCCACGGGACAGTCGCTCCAGCTGAGCCGGCCCGTATGCGTGAAATTCGTCCCGGTCCGATAGCCTGAGTGCCATGCACCGGCGCTGCCTTACCCGAAAGCGAGGTCACCGTGCGTTCACAACACCGTTTCTGGTTTTTCGTGATGCTACTCCTGCTGCCGGCGCTTGCTTCGTGGGGAAAGGACGCAGATCTGATCCTCCATAACGGCAGGATTGTCACGGTCGATGCGGGCTTCACGGTCAGGCAAGCCGTGG
>JAFNAH010000394.1 GCA_017860075.1 Acidobacteriota bacterium
CGTAGTTCTATTTTCGAAGCAAGGGACGCGGATAAGGAAGGACCTCCCGCCGCCTCGATAGTTTTGCGGACACGGAGTCACCCCTGATTGAGAACGAGCGGATTGCAGCAATCAGGCCTCGCTCTCCGACCAAATGAGCAATGGAATCGCGAATGGACCCGCGACGACAATCCTAGAGAGAGCGGCACCAGAGGGAAGACTGCAGGTCGAGGACGTCCGTTATCCCCATCCAGTTCAAGATGGCGGCGACCTTCAGCTCGTCGTTGCCGGGACACCGCCGGTCCAATCCGGCTGAAACCGGAAGCATCCCGGTAGTGAGCGACAGGTGTCCGCCTGCCGAGTGGCCGGTAATCACAATCCTGGATGGATCAATCATAGGTCGTAATTGGTGGCGCGGTGGTAGACGACGTCGTTCGTCACCCGATATGCCGCACCTGCATGCGCCGCCCAGGACGCGGCATCGAGGCTCTGAGCCGACGCGCCGACAGCCATGCCAGCCAGCGCGAGCAGGCATGCCGGAATCACGTGGTAAATGGGATGTCGGGCTGTCACCCCTCCTGGACCACGCGGAAGCCCATCAGCCGTCCCATGCGCCGCGCCGCCTCCGCGTAGTCGCCGTAAAAGATGACGCGGTGCAATCCCCCACTCCAGCCTTCCACAAGCTTGCGAGCGTCTGCAACTCGGGTCACCATCTTGGTGCGGCAGCCGCGCGGCGCGTCGACATTCGCGGTTACCTCGCCGGTCGAGACCAGTAACGTTCGGGAATCTGCGAACTTCGCGCAGGTGATCGTCTCGCGGACAGGCATTTCCACCTGCACGGACACACCCTTGTTGTCCTCCATGTGGGATCGCAGGATGTAGGGCGATGCCGGGCCTCCGATTCCCCGCATGCGCGTCGCCGCCACGCAGTGCGCGTGGATCACCTCGTTCCGGCTCGTATCGAAGGTCGGATCGGAAACAAATCCCGGTTTGGCTGAGTAACCTGTGATCAGCAGCTGCGTCATCGTAGACTGCAAGTCCGCCTCGCAAACTCCGTACATGCCGCAGTCGTTCAGCCTCGACCAGGCAACGCACGGATAGGCCGGCAGGTCACCGCGCCGGAATCCGCCCAGACAATCAATCGTGATTGCATTCGCCTTCGCCTGACGCAAAATGTCGAGCACGGCCAGGTAGAACCGGGAAGCCTTCTGAATATCCTCAGTCGAAGGCTCCACAACTCTTAAGGCGCCGCTTCTCACCTCGGCGGCTTCCTTCTCCACCTTGACGGAGTCGACGCGATCGTAGGCGGCTTTGAGATCCTGGTATTGGGGGAAGTCGATCGCAGTGCCGAACTGCTTTGCGAAACCGGCCGCCATGGAGTTGCTTCCGCCCGGGGAGACCACCAATACCCTGCTGTGACGCAGGTGATGGATGTTCCGCAGCATCGGGAAGAAAGGAACCAGGTCCTCGAAGTTGCTGGAGGCCACCATGTCGCCTTTCAAACCCTTTTGTATCCAATCAGCCCCTTCCATGAACGCCCAACCGGTGATAGGTCGGGTGAATAGGAGCTTGGAAATGTCCACTTTGCCGATCGCCTGCAGCATCGGTCCCGTGCTCGAGGTCAAGTCCAGCACCAGGACGGCGTCGGCGTCACCCAGGGATTTCGTCCACGGCTCGACGTCCTCCACGCTCTTAATCCAGTCGCCGCCAGTCAACCGGACCTGACCCGGATACTTCTTTTCGAGTTCCGCCAGCTTTGCATTGATGTCGTTCATCTCCTGGTTGAGATCCAGGTCGGGGCGCGGCCAGGTGGGTTTGGGGACTCCTACGAATACCTTGCGGACGATTGCGGGACCGTCCCAGGGAGTATCGCTGGAGGCAGATCGGGCCAGAGGGATCATCACCGGAGCGGCAGCCAGGGTCATCCCGAATTGCCGCCGGGTCATACGGAACTGAGCTTTGGACATAGTCACCTCGGATTTGAAGAGGTTGTGAGACCGAAGCTGCATGCCTCAACCGATTTCGCGCAAGTATACACCTTTCAGGGGTCGTGATTTGCCTCGAGGCGTCCGTCGTGGACGTCAGTCAGAAGCACGAGTTCCCAGCGAGGCAAATTATCGTTGGTTTTGCTAAGATGAGGTAGAGGCGATCCGGCATCCGCAGCCGAGCGGACAGGCCAGGCCTCCAGCGTGCGGGAGCAGAGGCCATCCTGGTCGGTGAGATGCTGATGCGTTCGGGCGGTCCGGCAGCGAAGGCACGCGAGTTGTCTGGATGACGACCACAGCTTACCAATCAGTCGATCTGCTGGTATGTGTGGGTTACTTCGTAGCGGTGGTTGTCATCGGCTTTGTCTCCTCCCGCCGCCGCCGTTCCTCGGTGAGTGGCTATTTCCAGGCCGATAACCAGTTGCCGTGGTACGCCATCGGTTTCTCGATCGTCGCCGCCGGCATCAGTTCCGAGCAATTTGTGGGGGAGATGGGCTATGCCTACAAGCTCGGCCTGCCGGTCGCCAATTGGGAGTGGCTGGTGTTGCCGGCGCTTTCGGTGCTGCTGTGGGTGTTCGTGCCGCTCTACGTCCGCCACCGCATCGCCACGATGCCGGAGTACCTGGAGCGTCGCTTCGGGCCGCAGGCTAGGACGTTGTACGCGAGCCTGACCATCGCCAGCTACGTCCTGGTGAATTTCGCGCTCGTGTTCTACACGGGCGGTTTCGCATTGGAGAAGATGTGGGGCGTGCCCCGCTTGGCCGCAGTCTGGCTGCTGGCCGTGGTGACCGGGGCGTACACGGTATACGGCGGGCTGACGGCCGTGGCCTGGACCAGTTCGTTCCAATGCGTGTTGCTGCTCGGCGGCGGGCTCTACGTGTTTTTCGCCGGCCTGGCAAGGATCGGGTGGAACGTGACGGCCATGTTGGGGAGCGGCCAGCAGGCTCACCTGTTCACACCGGCCGGCCATGAGGTGCCCTGGCCGGCGCTGGTGGTGCTGATGCTCTCAACCAACGTTTGGTACTATGCCACCAACCAGTACATCAACCAGCGTTGCCTTGCGGCCCGAAACGAGTGGCACGCCAAGATGGGCGTGCTCTTCGCCGTAGGTCTCCAGCTTCTGATCCCATTCGCGACCTGTTTCCCCGGCATGATCTATCGCGTCATCAATCCCAACCTGGAGAACCCGGATGCGGCTTACCCGATGATGGTGGCGGCGGTGGTGCCCGTCGG
>JAFNAH010000395.1 GCA_017860075.1 Acidobacteriota bacterium
CAGCGCTCCGCCCACGCCCAATCCGGTCGTGATCAGGAATCCCCCCGGATCCTTTCCCGGCATGAGGAATTTGGCGACAGCGCCGGCAATGAAACCGATGATGATAACCCAGAGCAGATGAAGCATATTGCCTCCTCGCGTGCCTGATGGTTTCGTCCAGCATACCCTTGCGCGCACCTATGTCAAGTGACTGCATCCCGGCCGGCGGATTGCCTTGATGATCCCGCCTGCGGGGAGAAAAGTCCCGTCATGGCAACGGGAGAAAACGCGCAGGGGCAGCCGCTCGGGCAGGCCGGCCGCAACCGATCCCGGTCACCAGAGCACGTAGTTGCTCTCCCGGATGATCGCAAGACGCGTCCCGTCGAGCGCGACGAGGTCGGCGCGGGTCACACCGATCGGGTTGCCGCGCGCGTAGACTATATCCTGATGAACCACATTTGCGGGGCTCCTGAACTGAGCCACCCCGAAGACACCTCCCAGGTGGTCGCTTCGGCCGTACGCCCAATGGAACCCGGCCTTCTCGTCTTCGAGCACATTTCCCGTGACTACAGCGCGCTCATTGCAGCCGAACGCGAGCTCTGCGATGTTGGTGCGAGCAGGGTCCTCGGCGAAGACCCGCCGGTAGTGCTCCGCGGCGGCGTGAGCGCCCGCGACCTCGACGATCCGGTTTGCCTCGACTCGGAAGACAACCGTCTCTCCCTCTTCCCACACCGGCAGCTCGCCTGCGGTCCGGGAAGGCTCCCCGGGCCGTTCGCCTTCGTACGGCACCTGGAACGTCTCGCCCGACGGGAGATTGATCACCGGCAGGTCATCCGACTTATCCCGATGGAGGTAACCATCGTCCGACTCGCAAACCCGGTAACGCAGGTCAAAAAGGCAGCGATGGCCCGTGGAGAACTCAACCTCGGCGTGATCGGCGGCCAGGAAAGCCTCCTTCAACAGGCGACACCGTCGCGCGACTTCGCGGTAGTCAGCCGCAAGCGACGTGCCCTCCATCCGCTTTTCGACACCGGGCATGCTGGCCGCGCGGAAGACATGGGCACCCGGCCGCCGCTTGCACACATCGATGAGCGGCGCCGTCGGCGAGAATTCAGTCAGCGCGAGAACGAGGCTCACATCGTCCAGGACGGCGTTCATCGGGACGATGCTTCCCCCCACTTCAGCCTCAGCCGGCAGGTCTGCGTTGTTTGCCCCGGTAGCGGTGTACGTTACCAGCGGCAGCACGTCGAAGCCGATCCGTTCGCCCAGCCGCTCGAGTCCGGTCCGCCACTCTTCTGCCATAGCGCGACGATCCTGCCAGTCCCGGTTATCCGGGCAGGTCGGTGTCGGGACATCAGTCATCACAGCCACCTTCTCCCCGGCGACCGGATCGAAGACGTCGATGAGGAATCTTTCGAGGTCAAATGTATCCGCCATGGGTCGTCATCCTTATCTCAGGGCCTTGGTAGCCTGCGAACCATTCTTCATGGTAGTTGTGCGCCCCGGGTGTTCACATAGAGCGCGTAAAGGGATTGACTGGCTGCCATGAACAGGCGGTTGCGTTTGGCTCCACCGAAGCAGAGGTTTGCGCAGTTCTCCGGCAGACAGATCTTCCCGATCAGCTGGCCATCCGGTGCGAAAACGTGCACGCCGTCGTAGCCATCGCCACCATCACCGGCAGCTGCCCAGAGATTCCCATCCGTATCGCAACGAATACCGTCCGAACTGCCCCTGCCCATGTCGCAGAACATGCGTCCGTTCGCCAGCCGTTTGCCATCCACCACGTCGAACACCCGGATCGGGTGAGGCTTCCCCTGGGGTTGACCAGTGTCGACGATGTAAATTCGCTTCTCATCTGGTGAAAAAATCGAGACGGTAAACGTCGGCCGGCAACTCGAATTTGTCTACGTGACCCTCGTAGTCCGAAAGGATTCCGTAACCGGGATCGGTAAACCAGATACTGCCGTTGGAGTGGACGACGACATCGTTCGGCGCATTCAGCTGCTTGCCCTGGTAGCGGTCGAGAAGCACCGTGATCGTACCGTCGTACTCGGTGCGCGTCACCCGCCGCGAGTCGTGTTCGCAACTTATCAGCCGCCCCTGTCGGTCGCGCGTGTTGCCGTTGGTGTTGTTCGACGGGCTGCGAAATACGCTCACCGCACCGGTATCTTCGGTCCAGCGCAAGATGCGGTTGTTCGGTATGTCGCTGAACAGGACGTACCGGCCGTCTCCGAACCACACGGGTCCTTCCGCCCAGCGCGCGCCTGTCCAAAGGCGTTCGATCGCAGCGTTGCCCTGGCGGATCTTATCGAAGCGCGGGTCGAGCGCCACGATTGCTGGGTCCGGGTACCGTACAATGGACTGTCCGGCACGCTCCCTGCTAAGCGCCCAGGGAGCCGAAGTGGCCGCTGCCATGGCCGCGGTGGAGCGAACCAGGAAAGCTCTTCGTCGCATGACCTTTACTCCCTCTTCCGCGATTGTAACACTATTGGGGTCGGACCGACGCAAACTGCGTCTTTGCTGTCCCTTAGCACAGGAACAGGGCAGGAATTTGGTCTTAGAATTGATTTCCATGCCCTTTTTCGCTGTCAGAGGACTGCAGCGAGGAGCAGGACTTGGTTTTCAGGACTGCACGACCTGCACAGGAATCATTTCACCTTATCCTCGAAAAACGGTATCCAAAATCGAATATAACAAGGTATTTGAGGCCGATTTTCCCCTTATCTGGTGAGAGCATTCGAATTGCGTCGGTCCGACCCCCTTCGCGCCTCTCGCCGTGTTAGAATGATTGCGACCTCAGGAGGGAGTGCCTGTGAAGCTACCCCGCTCGAGTGGCATACTCCTTCATCCGACATCCCTGCCCGGGCCCTTTGGCATCGGGTCGCTGGGGGATGAGGCTTTTCAATTCATCAATTTCCTCGCCGAAACGGGACAGAAGGCGTGGCAAGTCCTGCCCCTGGGCCCCACGGGGTACGGCGATTCCCCCTATCAATGTTTCTCGGCGTTCGCCGGAAACCCGCTTCTCATAAGCCTGGAGAAGCTCCTCTCCGAGGGCTGGTTGACACAGAGCGACCTGAGGGACGCCCCTTTGTTCCCCGACGAATTCGTGGACTACGGCGAGGTAATCCGTTACAGGCTGCCGCTACTGAGGAAGTCCTTCGAGATCTTCGACCAAAAGGCATCCGTCGATGCAAGAGATCGATTCGATGTTTTTTGTGCGGCAAACCGGCATTGGCTCGAAGACTACGCACTGTTCATGGCTGTGAAGGGTCTCCATGGCGGTATCGCTTGGACCCGCTGGGAACCCGAGATCGCCGCGCGTCAGCCTGCTGCGGTTCGGCGTCTCGAGAGGCAGCTTGCTCGCGAGATCCGTTCTTACAAGTACGCTCAGTTCCAGTTCTTCAGGCAGTGGAACGCGATAAGAACGTACTGCCACGACCGGGGCATCAAGATCATCGGCGACGTGCCGATCTTCGTCGCGCACGACAGCGCCGACGTGTGGTCTTTCCGGGAACTGTTCGATCTGGAGCCTGACGGCACACCGCGTGTCGTGGCCGGCGTGCCGCCTGATTATTTCAGCGCCACCGGCCAGCTTTGGGGCAACCCGATCTACCGCTGGGACGCCATCGCACATTCCGGCTTTCGATGGTGGGTGGAGCGCCTGCGCACGGCGCTTTCAGTCGTGGACGTGGTCCGTCTCGATCATTTCCGCGGGTTCGAAGCCTTCTGGGAGGTCCCCGGCAGGGCGACGACCGCCGCGAACGGAAGATGGGTAAAGGGTCCCGGGGCTGCGCTGTTCGACAGGCTACGCGAGGAACTCGGAGATCTCCCGATCATCGCCGAGAACCTCGGAGTGATCACCGCTCCCGTGGAAGAATTGAGAAACAGGTATCAATTTCCGGGGATGGCGATCCTGCAGTTTGCCTTCGGGACCGATCCGCAAGCGCCGGATTTCAAGCCGCACAACTACCCGCGAAACCTGGCGGTCTATACCGGTACTCACGACAACGACACGATCGTCGGCTGGTGGAACAGTGAAGGGGCGGGGGACAGTACACGGTCTCTCGAGGACGTGGAGAAGGAGAAGGATTTCGTCCGGAAATACCTCGCCACGGATGGACGCGATATTCACTGGGTCTTCATACGTACCGTGTTGAGTTCGGTCGCGAAACTGGCGGTCATCCCGCTTCAGGACGTCCTCGGACTGGGCAGCGAGGCAAGGATGAACACCCCCAGCAAGCCAACGGGCAATTGGCGGTGGCGGTACAATCCTTGCCAGCTGACCTCCGAAATTCGGGCGCGCTTGAGAGACTTGACCTCGATATATGACCGCTGAACAAGATCGGCAGGCATGAAGGATCCGGGGCCGGAACTTCCCTCAACCGCTTGCCGGGCACAAGCCTCTTACAGGCTCGGAGGTGCGATGCAGAAGCCAAGAATGAGTTTCTGGCAGATGTGGAACATGAGCTTCGGATTCCTGGGCATCCAGTTCGGCTGGGGCCTGCAGATGGCAAACATGAGTGCCATCTACGAGTATCTCGGCGCCCGGGCGGACCAGATTCCCATCCTCTGGCTGGCGGCACCGCTTACCGGATTGATCGTGCAGCCGATTATCGGCCATGTCAGCGACCGCACCTGGGGCCCCTTGGGCCGGCGGCGGCCCTACTTCCTGACGGGAGCCGTTCTCAGCTCTGCAGCGCTGATCCTGATGCCAAATTGCTCGGCTTTGTGGATGGCTGCGGGATTGCTCTGGATACTTGACGCAAGTATCAACATCAGCATGGAACCTTTCCGAGCTTTTGTGGCGGACCTCCTCCCGGAGGAACAGAGGACCCGGGGCTTCGCGATGCAGAGCCTCTTCATCGGGCTGGGAGCGATCGTCGCTTCGGCGCTGCCCTACACACCGTCCGGTACTCCTTTTACATCGGGGCAGCCGCCTTTTTCATCGCCGTTCTCTGGACCATAGTCAGCACCAGGGAGTACCCGCCGGACGACATGGATGCCTTTCACAGGATGAAATCCGAAAAAACCGGCATCGGCCGCAATGCAGCAGAGATCTTCCACAGCATCGCGCAAATGCCGCAAACTATGAAGCAACTGGCGTGGGTCCAGATCTGCACGTGGCTCGGCCTTTTCTGCATGTGGCTGTATTTCCCGGTCGCTGTGGCCAGGAACGTTTTCGGCGCGCCCGACGAATCCTCCCTGTTATATACGCAGGGGATCGAATGGGCAGGGATCTGCTTCGCCATGTATTCCGCGGTGTGCTTCGCCTTTTCCTTTGTGCTCCCGATGCTGGCCCGCGTTACGAGCCGCAAGATCACGCATACGACCTGCCTGCTGTGCGGGGCTGCCGGCCTGCTCTCGGTCGCCGTAATTCACAACAAAGAGCTGCTTCTGCTTTCCATGACCGGCGTGGGAATCGCTTGGGCAAGCATCCTGTCGATGCCCTACGCAATACTCTCGGGATCTCTGCCGCCTCAGAAGACGGGCGTCTACATGGGGATCTTCAATTTCTTCATCGTCATTCCTGAGATACTGGCCTCGCTGGGTCTTGGTTGGGTCATGGCGCATGTACTGAACAACAACCGCCTCGCAGCCGTAGTCGCGGGGGGAATATTTCTCATACTCGCGGCCATCTTGACCCAGAGGGTCCAGGATGTCACGCGGGCACCAGCGGCGGAGACTTGATCCCCGCTCGTGACGAGGCACGAGATGAACCGATACATAAGACCTCTGGTTCTTCTGGTAACTCTCCTGTGGAGCGCTGAGGCCCTTGCCCAGTCTCCCCAGGTAACGAAGGTGGAGCCCCCCAACTGGTGGGTGGGGCATTCCATCAATCCGGTCAGGGTAATGATTCGGGGAAAGTACTTATCGGGCGCGCGCGTAGACATTCTCGGCAAAGGGACCCGGATCGGTCTTACGCGCATCAGCGCCGCCGGTACCTACCTGTTTACTGACGTGTGGGTGGATGCAACGGCGGATCCCGGCCCCCGGCCTCTCCGCATCAGTACGGCAACCGGAAGCGCCGAGGCGCGGTTCGAATTGCTGGCCCCCCTCGACCGCTTTGGCCGATTCCAGGGATTCTCG
>JAFNAH010000396.1 GCA_017860075.1 Acidobacteriota bacterium
GTGAAGAAAGCGGAACGGTTTCTGCGCAAACACAGGAACGAGATTCCCTGAGGGGCGAGTCGAGGAGGGGATGATGCATCGAAGATCTTTCATGGGTTACTTGGGAGGAATCGGGATGTTGGCATCGACCGGAGCGTCTGGGACGGAGTCGGAACAGCGGCGCGTATTCACGCTCGAGAATTACTACCTCAAGAACGGCACGCAGATGGCACGCATACAGGATTACATCGCCAAGGCAGAACTGCCGGCCCTCCGCAGGGTGCACACGGGCCCAAAGATCGTCCTGGAGGCCCTGGTGGCCTCGCATATGCCGCAGGTCGCCGTGATCCTGGGTTTCCGGTCCATGGAGGAGCTGGGGAGCGTGCGGTCGAAGGTGGCGGCTGATGGGGAGCTGGTGAAAGCCTGTGAGGCATGGGAAGATCACCCCGAGCAACCCTACGAGCATTACTCCACATCCTTGCTCGAAGCGACGGACTACTGCCCGGAGGTCAGGAACGACACTGAACCCCGCAGCACATCCAGGATCTTCGAACTGCGCGTGTATCACTCGCCCACCTGGCGTCAGTTGCGCGCCCTGCACGAACGGTTCGCGGGCCCGGAAATCCAGATCTTCCACCGTGCCGGAGTTCACCCGATCCTGTACTCCTCGACGGCGTTTGGTCAGAACATGCCCAACCTGACGTACCTCATCCCGTTTGAAGACCTGGCGGCACGCGAGAAGGCATGGAATGCATTTGCCGCGGACCCGGAGTGGGTTAAAGTGCGGAAGGAGTCCATCGATAAGTACGGGCAGATTTCGAGCGTTATCCAGATCGCACTTTATCGTTCGGCGGCCTATTCCCCGATCCGCTAGGAAGGGATCGGGCAGCGCATCCGGCCGCCATCGCCCTGGCGCACGATCGACGGAAGAAACCCGGGACACGCGACGAAGCGAGCCTCTGCGCTGTGTGCCGTCGCGCAATTTGAGCTTTCGATTGAACCTACGTGCTGGACGGGAGAATAAATGATGAATGCCGAAAGAAAATCGCTGACTTTGACATTCGGGTGGCTGCTACTCCTGGCGGTCGGACTGTTGATCACCCTGGGCGGCCTGGAGTCCCTGTACATTGCTTACTTCGGTTCCACAGAATCGATCTCAGGCGTTTCGATGGAGACACTGGCGCAGGTCAACCCTGAACTGCCCAAGGCCATCCGCGGCAGGCGCGCCACAGCGGCCTGCTACGCCGTCTCAATGGGGATCCTGCTGGCGTGGGTTGCCGCCACCGCCTTCAGGCGCAGGCAGAAGTGGGCCTGGTATGCGTTGCTCTGTGCCGTCGGTGTCGGGGCGATATTGTCGATCCTGCGAATCCCGCTGCTCGATTATAGGGCGGGAGCCGAAACAGCCGGCTCAATCCTCGTGGCGCTTGTCCTCGCCCTGGCTGTCTCGTTCCGCGACTTCAAGTGAGCGATGTAGCAGGTGATCTTCAGGATCGGCATCGGGGTCGATCTCGCTATCGATATCGACTGGCGCCAGACTCGATCCCGATGACCGATTGCGACCCCGATTCCGATGCCGACCGCGAGCTCCTGCGCTAAACACAGATCTCCGTAGCGGATCAATATTACAGTTCGATCCTCAAGCCGTCATAGGCGAGGTCGATGTCGACCTCATCGCGTCGGGCAAGCACCTCCGCGCCCAGATGCGTAAGGATCAGGCGTTTCGTGCCGAACCTGTGCCTGTTCTCAGCGATCCTCGGGTAGTCGATGTGGAAATCCACTTTCGTTTGGAAGAAAGAACATTCGCAAATGAACAGGTCGGTTCCCTCCGACCTGCTGATCAAATCCTCTGTCCATCCGGTGTCACCTGAATAGGCGATCCTGCGACCGTTCAACGTCACCATGAAACCGAGCGAGAGCTCGGCCTGCTGGTGCGGCACTCGGAAGGGGTCGACGACGATCGACCCGGTGCGGGCCTGTGCCCCCGGCTTGAGCTCGACGAAGTCGACCTCGAAAGGGAGCGGACGTGATCCCGCGTCCCTGTACATGGCACGAAAGAGTTCATGCACGCGATCAGCGGTGCCGGGCGGGCCTGCGATACGAAGCGGGCGCCTGCGTGGCTCCGCGTAGGTGTATTCGAGAAAGAGGAAAGGCAGCCCCGAGAAATGATCCCCGTGGAGATGGCTCAGGAATATGGCGTCTATGGAGCCGGCTGGCACGCTCTCGCGTTTCAGCGACGCGAGAGTTGTGGCGCCGCAGTCGAGCAGGATCGACGTGCCGTCTCCGCTGACCAGGTAGCCGGCCTGGTGGCGGCCTCCCGCGCTGAATGCATCGCCCGCGCCGAGAAAGAGGATCCGTACTGGCGTCATCCCTTGAGTATAACACTCCAGCAATCCTGTGAAGCTGCGCGCGGGATTGCTAGAATTTGCGCTTTGGCGAGGACATCAGGATGCAAAGCGGCCAGAGACTGAAAAAGAAACTCCTGCGCGCCGTCGGCACGGCGATCGCCGACTTCAACATGATCGAGGATAATGACCGGATCATGGTCTGCCTCAGCGGCGGCAAGGACAGTTACACGCTTCTCGCTCTTTTGCTGGACCTGCAGAAGCGCGCCCCGGTGTCGTTTGAGCTGTTGGCGGTGAATCTCGACCAGAAGCAGCCGGGATTCCCCGGGCACGTCCTGCCCGAGTACCTCGCCGCCCTCGGCGTGCCGTACCGGATCCTCCACAAAGACACCTATTCGCTAGTCAAAGAGAAGATCCCCGTAGGGGAGACAGCATGTTCGCTCTGCTCCCGGCTGCGACGGGGCATCCTTTACAACACGGCGGTCGAGGAAGGCTGCAGCAAGATCGCGCTGGGGCATCATGCGGACGACATTCTCGAAACTTTCCTGCTCAACCTCTTCTTCGAGGGTTCACTCAAGGCGATGCCGGCCATCCTGCGCAGCGACGACGGGAGGAACACGGTGATACGGCCGCTGTCCTATTGCTGGGAAGCCGATATCGCCGCATTTGCCGCGGCGGAAAACTTCCCGGTGATTCCCTGCGACCTGTGTGGATCACAGCCTGACCTGAAACGGAAGCGAGTCAAACTGCTGCTGGAGGAACTGCAGAAGGAGATGCCCCGGCTGCGGGACTCGATGCTTGCGGCAATGGGCAAGGTTGTTCCCTCCCGCCTGATGGATCGCAACCTGTTTGATTTTTCCCCCGAGGGGGAGCATTATCACTCCCATATTTGGCGCTTTGCGCCAGGCTGGTATGAGACGGGCCTTCGGCCCTCGAGACTGCATTCAAATCAGCACGGAGAGCGCTGGAAGCGCATTCCGATAGCGGCCCGGGGCGAAGCTGCGGGCTCGCATCCATGGGCAGGAATCCAGGGCTGAAGAACCGCTGCGGAGTTTTGAGACAGCATTGTAAGGCAGGACGCCACTATTCGATGCAGGTCAGGTCTAACAGACCTGACCTATTAATGAGCGAATCCTGAAGCAAAAAGGAAGCGGGGACTCCGAGTGTCACAGATAGGGGCGAAACTCGGGTGGGGGTTCAGTTTCAAACAGCATCGGTTCCCGGCGCGACGGATGCGCGAAGCCGAGGCGGAACGCGTGCAGGCCCATCCGGCCGAGTGGATCCTTTGTGCTGCCGTAGGCTCGATCTCCGACTATCGGGTGACCCAGTTCCGACAGGTGAGCGCGAATCTGGTTCTTGCGTCCCGTCTCCAGCGTGATCTCGAGGGAAGTGAACTCCGGGAAGCGACG
>JAFNAH010000397.1 GCA_017860075.1 Acidobacteriota bacterium
TTCTGCTCCATCAGCAGGATGCTGCACCCGGCTTGGTATCAGAAGACATCGATGATGTATAACACATGGTTCGCGAAACGATCAAGGAAACGCCTGCGCGCGGGACTTCTCTGTCATGCACGAACACTCGAATTCACGATCGGAATCGCGATTCGAAATCATGTCCGGCCTGCGGACCCCGGCATCGAGGCTGCGTCCCGGTCGACGCCGATGCCCGGGCTGATTTCGATCCGAATCGCGCTGAGCCGGGAACCATCGCCGGCATGAACTTGGACCCGGACCACTCTCTTCGAGGCAAGCAGCAGAAACTGTTACGTCCATGACACTGCTACCTGCTTCCTCCAGTCCAAGTCCACGTCCAAGTTTATCCAGGATTACTGGTCATACAAGCACCGTTCCCGACCGCGAGTGGCATCGATTAGCGCCTTGTGAAACACCTGCGATTCAGACACTGGGCATGAGATTATCTTTGCAGGCATCTTGAAGGGCCCTGGCAGAACAGCTTGTGGTGCGCGAGACCCTGAAAGGGTCGAACAGAGCAGCCCAGGGTGGAAGCCTGGGAATCAGCGGTGGCCCACGCGAGGAACCCTGTAAGGGTGGCACAGCTGCTGTCCAACCCTTACAGGGTTGACACGCCATAACCATCGGTTTCCCCGGGGTTTGCACCCCGGGCTGTTCTGCCGGATCCTTTCAGGATCTCCATCGCGCATCCGCGCCGAACCATGTGTCTCTTCCAGTGTCTGAATCGCAGTCCAGGTCCACGTGGCCCAAGTTGCCAATTCAGCGCTTTTAGGATGGAACCTCAGATTTCCACGATGCCGTGCTTGATTGCGAAGTGAACCAGCTCGGCGCTGGTGTGCAGGTCCAGCCTCTCCATCATCTGGTATTTGTGGAACTCCACCGTGCGGGCCGAGACCCCCAGCGCGGCGCCGACCTCCTTCGCCGAGCGGCCTTCCGCCAGCAATTGGAGAATCTCCCGCTGCCGTGGTGTGAGCGATGCCACGGGATCGCCGGCTTTTTCAGGCTCGCCCTTCATGGACTGCAACACCTCTCCCGCCACTGCTGGAGTCAACCAGGTCTTGCCGTCCAGAGCAGCACGAATCGCGGCAATCAGTTCGGACGGGGCCGAGTGTTTGAGCACGTAGCCCAGGGCGCCGGCTTCAAGCGCGCGCCGGGCGTACGCCACCTCCGGGTGCATGGTGAGAAAGACCACCCGAACCTGCTCGTCGTCCTGCTTCAGTTGCGCGAGCGCGTCAATGCCGTTGAGGTGCGGCATGGTGATGTCTGCCACGATCACGTCGGGCCGAAGCTTCCGCGCCGCCTCGACCAGGGCGCGGCCATCCTCGACCACGCCCACCAGCTCAAACTCGGTGCTGAGCAGGCTTTTCAATCCCTCGGCCACCAGGAGATGGTCGTCGGCCAGCAACACCCGGGGACGCGACACACGGCTCATATTTGTCCTTCCTTCAACGGCGCCCAGGCAAGAACGGTTGTGCCCTTGCCAGGCGTGCTTTCAATCTCGAGTTCACCGTCAAGCAGCAGCAACCTTTCCCGCATACCGGCCAGGCCGAGGCTGTGGCGGTCTCGGGGCCCGGCGGGCTCGAAGCCGATGCCGTCGTCAATAACGGCCAACTGCAGACCGCCATCCACGGTCCGTATCGAGACTTCGACCCCGCGAGCCCGGGCGTGACGGGCCACATTACGGAGCGCCTCCTGCGCCACGCGAAACAGGCAGAGCGCCGTCTCGGGCGGAATGAAGGCGGGCAGCCCCTGCAGCTTCAGGGAGATGGCAATGGGCCCCTGTCGCGAGAATTGTTCGCACTCCGCCTTCAGCGCCTCAGCCAGACCGAGATCCTCCAGCAGCGAAGGATGAAGCCGATACGACAGGGAGTGAATGTCTTCGCTCAGGCGCACCAGACCGTCGCGCACGGAACGCATCGTCTCTGCCGCCGAAGCTGGATCGGAGCCGCCCTGCATACGGCCCGCGTCAATCGCCAGCCGGGCGAGCCGCTGCGTCACGTCGTCGTGCAGCTCGCGCGCGAGCCGGGCACGCTCCTCCTCGTGGGCCCGGATCAAACGCCCACTCAAATCGTGCAGCGCCTCCTGCGCCTGCTTTTGCAGCGTGATATCGCGAACCGCGCCGTAAGAGCGGATCGTGCGGCCGGTGGCGTCGCGCTCCGCGACCCGGGCCAGGTGATGGATCCACTTCAGCCCCTGGGTCGGGTGCAGGTAGCGATACTCGATGGAAAGCCGCTCGAGCCTCCCGTCATGCAATTTCTCACGCTCGTCCAGGATATGCTGCGTGTCCTCAGGATGCAGGTGTTGCATCCAGAACTGCACGAGCGCGAGACCCGGCTGGTGACCCGCGGGCCCCCCGCAGATCTTGTGAAACCAGTCGTCAGCGAAGCATGAAGGTTCGACAAAATCCACTTCGTAGCACCCGAGACCCGCCAAATCTGCCCCTGCCTCCACGCGGGCCTCGCTGGCGCGAAGCGCCTCCTCGGCGCCTTTGCGGTCGGTGATATCCATGGAAGCGCCCATCAGGCGCAACGGCTCGCCGGCAGGCGCGAAATGGGGACGCCCGCGGGAGGCGATCCACCGAATGCTGCCATTACCAAGCCGGATGCGGTATTCCACGTTTACGGCCTCACGCGTCTTCACAGACCGCTCGAGGCTGCCCTGAAGGAGATCCCAATCGTCGGGATGAACCGAATCTTTGAAACGATCCATGCTGACGACTTCCTCCGGCGAATACCCGAAGATCGCCCGAGCCTCCTCGGTGGCCCAGAAAACGCGAGTGCGGAAGTCCAGCACCCAGAACCCGGCCTCTGCATACTCTGCTGCCAGGCTCAGCCGCTCCTCGCTCTCGCGCAAGACCTGGTCGGCGCGCTTGCGAGCCAGCGCATTGGAAAATATCTGCGCCAGCAGTTGCAGCCGTTTCACGAGCGCGTCCGGCCAGTCCCGTTCCATCCGTGTGGTATTGAGGCCCAGGATGCCAACGGGGGGCTCTCCCCCCACCGAGAGCGGGATTGTCAGATTCGACTTGATGCCTAGTTGGCGGCAAGTCTCCCGGTCAACGGCGGCCTTCGCCGGCAGTTCCTCCAGCGAAGAAAAGGCAACCACGCAGCCGGCCAGCATTTGCTGTACGTACCAGGGGAATTGCTCCTGGCGCATCTGCCCGGGAGC
>JAFNAH010000398.1 GCA_017860075.1 Acidobacteriota bacterium
CGGCAGAGCAATCTCACGGGGAAAGTGCGGTTCGTCGGATTCGACACGTCGCCCCCGCTCATCGAGGCCCTCAGGAACGGGGAGATCGATGCGCTCGTCGCGCAGGATCCGACCCGGATGGGATACGAAGGGGTCAAGACCATCGTGCGCAGTATCCGGGGCGAAAGCGTCCCGAAGGTTCTCGACACGGGAGTGAAGCTCATCACCAGGAGTAATATCGATACTCCGGAAATCAAGGCGCTGATCGGCACCCCGTAGGCGTCGTCATGACAGCCCGCCCGATCTCCACACCTGCAGCAGCCCCCGCCGCTATGCTCACCATGCGCGACATCCGGAAGTCTTTCGGAGCCACGGTGGCGTTGAACGGCGTATCGTTCTCCGTCGATGCCGGTGAGATCGTGGCTCTTGTCGGCGAGAACGGGGCGGGGAAAAGCACGCTGATGCGCGTTCTTTCCGGCGCGGTGAGAGCGGACGCAGGGGCCATGACGCTGAATGGCCAGCCCTATTCCCCCAGGAATCCGCAGGAAGCGCGGGCTGCCGGCGTCGCCATGGTCTATCAGGAATTGTCCGTCGTCCCGCACATGACGGGTGCGGAGAACATCGTGCTGGGCGTCGAGCCTGTCCGGCGTGGCATCGTTCGGCAGCAGGAAACCCGGGCGATCGCCCTGGAGGCGCTCAACCAGGTCGGGGCGCCGGCGGCGCTTCTCGATCGGCCGGTGGGGGCGATGTCCCTTGCCGAGCGGCAGCTCGTCGAGATCGCGCGGTCGGTGGCGCTCAAGAGCCGCGTGCTCGTATTCGACGAGCCGACGAGTGCGCTCACCGCGGAGGATACGCGGAGACTCTTCGAGCTTCTCCGGCGACTCAAGAAGAGCGGGCACGCGATTGTCTTCATCTCGCATTTCCTGGAGGAGGTGCGGGAGATCGCGGATCGTTTCGTCGTGCTCAGGGACGGCGGGTCGGTCGGGGAAGGAGGCACGGCCGAGCATTCCATGAACGAGATCGCCTCGATGATGGTCGGGCGCGATGTGTCGGACCTGTTCCCGCGATCCCGTCGGTCTCCCGGAGACCCTCTCCTCGACATTTCCGGGCTGGCCGGCGCCAGCAAACCCACGAACGCTTCGTTTGTCCTGCATCGCGGGGAAGTTCTCGGCATCGCGGGCCTGATCGGTGCAGGGAGGTCGGAGATGCTCAGGTCCATCTTCGGTCTCGAGCCGGTGAAGAGCGGTCAGATCCGTTTCGCCACGTACTCCGGCCCGGCGCTCCCGAGGCAGCGATGGCGGCAGGGGATGGGCATGGTCAGCGAGGATCGCGCGAAAGAAGGCCTGGCCCTGTCGATGACGATCACGGACAACATGACGCTTTCGCGCCTGGATGCGTTTGGCTCGTGGGGGACGATGTCGCCCTCGAAGCAGGAGGCGGCGGCGGCCGGGTGGATCCGCACGCTGGGCATCAGGTCCCGTGACCCGCGGCAGCGCGTCGGGGAGCTTTCCGGCGGCAACCAGCAGAAGGTGGCGCTCGCGCGGTTGCTCCATCATGACGTCGACCTTCTGCTCCTCGACGAACCCACGCGAGGGATCGATGTGGCGTCGAAGACCGAGATTTACGAGCTGATTGACGCGCTTGCGCTTCAAGGCAAGGCGATTCTCGTGGTGAGCAGCTACCTTCCGGAGCTGCTCGGCATCTGTGACAGGATCGCGGTCATGGTTCGCGGGACGCTCCGTCCGCCGCGGCCGGTCCGCGACCTCACGGAGCACGATATCATACGCCAGGCAACGGGGGCCGCGTGAAACAACGATTACAGAAGCTCGGGCCGCTCACGGGACTCGTCGCAGTCTTCGCACTGTTTGCCCTTCTGAGGCCGGAGGTATTTGTCACGGCCGACAATGTTCAGCTGATGCTGCTGCAGACCGCGGTCGTCGGCACGGCCGCGCTGGGCATGACCGTCGTCATCATCAGCGGCGGCATCGATCTGTCGGTCGGCTCGGTCATTGCGCTCAGCACCGTGGTGATCGCGCTCCTGTTGCAGGCCGGATTTCCGCCGCTGGCGGCTGCCCTTGGAGGGATGGCCGCGGGAGCGCTGGTCGGGGTCACGATCGGCCTCTGTGTGACGAAGATGCGGCTGGCGCCGTTCATCGTCACGCTGGCCATGTGGGGCGCGATGCGGGGGCTTGCGAAGGGGCTTGCCGACGAGCAGGTCGTGCTTGCCGAAGGCGGCTGGCTGACGAGCCTGTTGAATATCCTCCCTGACGACAGGAAGTGGATGCTGTTCCCGCCGGGTGTCTGGATGATGCTCATCCTCGCGCTTGGCGTCGGGGCCTTCTTGCGCTACGCGCAGGTGGGGCGGCACATCCTGGCTGTGGGATCGAACGAGCATACAGCCCGTCTCTGCGGCGTTCCGGTCGAACGCCGGAAGATCCTCGTGTACGCCATCGGGTCCGCGTTTGCCGGGCTCGCGGGGGTCTTTCAGTTTTCATATCTCACGGTGGGCGACCCGACGACCGCCACCGGCATGGAGCTCGACGTGATCGCTGCTGTCGTGATCGGGGGGGCGAGCCTTTCCGGCGGCCAGGGGAGCGTGCTCGGGAGCCTGGTGGGCGCGCTGATCATGACGATCGTGGCCAATGGCAGCACGAAGATGGAGTTCCCGAACTGGGTCCAGGAGATCGTGACGGGGCTGATCATCCTGGCGGCCGTGGCTCTGGACCAGTATCGCCAGCGAAAACAACCGTAGGTCCCATGCCCGCCACGCCGCATATCGAGTCCCACTTCGCGGCAAGCGAGACTGCCCCGGCTACCTTTTCGCCACAGGCAATTCATTGAACGAAAGCGAGGGTGCTCAGATGAAGCTTTCGATCGCTCTCATGCTCTGCTTTGTTGCATGGGCTCCGGGTCATGCGCAGGAGGAAACACTGGCCGGCCACGGCTTTGAAAGCGGTGGCTTCGGCGGCCCAGTCCTGAAAGTCACGCCAATCAACGGGAAGACCGGAATACTTCTCGGCGGGCGTGGCGGATGGATCATCAACCATACGTTTATTCTTGGAGGAGGAGCATACGGCCTTGTCACAAACATCGCTGCCGATACTCCGGGCCGTGCGGGTGAGCCATATATCGAGTTTGGCTACGGGGGGGTAGAGCTGGAATACGTCCATCAATGGGACCGGCTCATGCACCTT
>JAFNAH010000399.1 GCA_017860075.1 Acidobacteriota bacterium
TTGAATCGACGGAGATTTTTGCAGGGCACGGTTTTTGCCTCGTCAGCCGGGGCTGCGTTGAGCTTCGAAGAGAGAGCGCTCCTCGCCGGCGCAGGGGAATCTGCCGAGCCCGCGACACCGGCCGATCCGGGCCTGCCGACGGGCAAGATCGGTAATCTGTCGGTCACCCGTTTGATCTGCGGCGGGAACCTCTTCAGCGGCTTTGCCCACAGCCGGGACCTGATCTACGTCTCGACGCTGCTGAAGCAGTACTTCACGGATGCAAAGACAATGGAGACGCTCTCGCTGTGCGAGAGTCGAGGCATCAATACGGCAATCCTGCGCGTAGATGATCAGATCATCCGGATACTCACCAATTACCGGAAGCAGACCGGCAGCAGGATCCAGTGGATTGCCCAGGCGAAGCTTCCGGAAAAGGACCCGACGGCCGACATCAAGCGTGCCGTCGACAACGGCGCCGTCGGTGTGTTTGTCCATGGGGGCGTCGCTGACGAGATGGTCAAAACCGGGCGAATCGACGCGATCGGCAAGGCAGTCGAAACCATCAAATCAAACCGCGTGGTCGGGGGTGTCGCGGGTCACACGCTGGAGGTCCCGGTCGCCTGCGAAAAAGCGGGGCTGGGAGTGGATTTCTACATGAAGACGTTCAACAGCAAGAGCTACTGGTCTGCCGGCCCGATGCCGCGCAACGACAGCGTCTTCGAGGAAACGCCGAAGGAAACGATCGAGTTCATGGCCCGCGTGAAGAAACCGTGGATCGCATACAAGATCCTGGGCGCCGGTGCCATCCCCCCGCGCGAAGGCTTCGAGTACGCGTTTCGAAACGGCGCGGATTTCATTTGTGTCGGGATGTTCGATTTTCAGGTGGCGGAGGATGTAGAGATCGCGAGTGCTGCGGTCGCGGGCGCGAGGACGAGAAGCCGCGCCTGGTGCGCATAGGGTTGCAGCACTCGATCATGAGAACCGACTATCGGGGGCTGGGCCATGGGAAAAGGTGACCTGAGAACAAAGCGAGGCAAGATTTACCGGGGGACCCACGGCAAGACTCATCCCGGGCGGAAGAAGAACAAGGGCGAGAAGAAGGCCTGACTGGATGGATCGCGTGCGGCGGTAACGAAAATTCCGTTTATACACATGTGCCGGGTGATCGATAAGGTACATCAGGAAGAGACTATCCACGCAATAGTCAATCCCCCCGCGAAGGACATGATCTTCCCGGAAACCTCATGGTACGGGCACGGTTCGGATCTCACCTGGCGCCGCTTCTCCCAATCCTTGCTATCGCGCTAAACGTCGAAGCCGGGACCGCCAAACCTGTCTGGCAAACCGGCAGGATAGTCTCGGCCGATCTTTACGGCCAGGGCGAAACCCAGGTCAAGGCAGCATCAAAGACCAAATCGGTTCACAAGAAGAAGGACTTCTGGTGGGCTTACTGCATCGGCGCCGGGAATCGCAGTTACTCGGCTGTCCTGCGAAAGAGTCCCCACAAGAGCGGATTGAGGGTTAACGAATCGGTCAGATTCTCCGCATCGCGCGACAGGCTCTATGTCATCAGCCCTCAGGGTATTAGATACGAATTGAGGGTCCTGCGCCAGGATGACGGCGCCTGCTGCCGCGAGTAGGTCCGGTCTGTAAGACCCCGATCCCTACCTCTCGCCTCCATTGGGGGACCTGGCCTCCAACCATTCGGCGTCGGCGAGGTCCTGAGTGCGGCCGGAGGCTCGCTTGTTCCGGATCAAATGCTCGCGCGACAAAACCGCTACCGGCTGATCCGCAAAGGCGGTCTTGACGCGTGCCGGCCATGCTTCGGAAAAGGTAACCCCATCGATGGATGTCACAAGGTCGATGCGAACTGGAGGCACGCCGATCTGAAAAATCAACCCTGGCTGGACAAGATCATCTCCCGTCAAATCCTGCAACGGAGTACCGAACGCCGTCAGGGCGCGAATCACCCTCTCGGCATTGGCGGAGTCGGCGCGAATCCAAACGTCCAGATCTTTCGTGGCACGGACGTGCCCGTGCGCGGCCAGGGCGTCCGCGCCGACGATCAGGTACTCAACGCCGTGAGCGTTGAACTCTGCTAACAGATCTCTGAAGTCGCGGTTCATCAAGCTGGCTGCCGTTCCAGGCAAGACACAGTAATGTGAGATCCCAGACCGCGTCGATCCTCTGGGCGGGCGTGAGGGATTGCCAATCGTTATCCTCAGTCACGGGATCGCCCTTGCGAATCAGGCGGCTGGTGGTGTTTCTGCGCAGAGAAGCTGAATGCATGTGCTCATTATAACCTGCAACAGCCGCAAGCGTCAGCTTTGCAGGTGGCCTATCCTGATAAGGTGCGCAATTCTGAAACGACCTCGCGCAGAACCGATTAGAATAAGATTCCTGTGTGCCTCAGGTGGAGGATATATGAAAGGCCGTTCATTCCTGTTCGTCTCGTTCCTGCTTTTTGTTACCGCCCTGTTATGGTTCCTGCCGCAGTCACTCGAAACGCGCGCGCAGTCGGGCCCCTCGCCGCGTGAACGCCTCTCGTTCAACAACGACTGGAGGTTCTGCAAAGCCGATCCTTCCGATGCTGCCGGTACTCTCGCCTGGGACAAGATCAAGGTGCATGTCAACGGGACCGGCAACTTTCTGAAGCGAACGGCCGCTCCCTCCACGCCGTCAAAGGGGGCCCCCGGCGCCGGTGTCTCCTACACGAAACCGGATTTTGACGACAGCACCTGGCGCAAGCTGGACCTGCCTCACGACTGGGGAATCGAAGGGCCTTTCAGGCAGGAACTGCCTGGAGAAACCGGCAAGCTCCCATGGATCGGTGTGGGCTGGTACCGGAAACACTTTCGCGTCGACGCTGCGGACAAGGACAAGCGGCTCTTCATAGATATCGACGGCGCGATGTCCTACGCGACGGTCTGGCTGAACGGCCAGTTCGTCGGGGGATGGCCTTATGGATACAGCTCGTTTCGCCTGGAACTTACGCCCGCGATTCGGTTCGGGGCGGACAACGTGATTGCCGTCCGATTGGACAATCCACCGGCGTCCTCCCGCTGGTATCCCGGATCCGGCATTTACAGGAACGTCTGGCTGGTCAAGACGGCCCCGGTTCACGTCGCTCAATGGGGGACGTATGTTACGACGCCTGATGTGACCGCGAAGGCCGCGAA
>JAFNAH010000400.1 GCA_017860075.1 Acidobacteriota bacterium
CAGGCTTGACGAAGCGGCCGTCCGTCAGGAAGAAGCGCCAGATCGCCTCGGCTTTCTGCCGCGGCGTCACCGCGCCGGACTGCGCGTAAATGCCTGCGGCGAAGGCGGCGAGGCTGCTCGAATCGATCTGGCCCTTGAGGTGAAGGGTCGGCGAGTAGACCTGCGCGCCTCCCTCGCAATCGACAACGAGAAGCAACCCGAGGACGGCGATGCATCTGGAAATGACACGCATTATGGTTCTCCTATCGGCCGTGTGCCGCCAGACAAGTCCGGCCCGCAGCCCTCAGCAAGACGATAAACACTTCGCTGCGGCTGGTCAATGCTGCGCAGGACCGGCGCGGGTTTCTGAATCTGAATCGGGATCGCTGTCGGAATCGATGTCGACTGCGGGTAAATTTGAGCCCCTGTGTCTGCCGCGTGGGAATTTCGAATGCCGATGCCCATTGCGCCCCCGATTCCGAAACCGATGTCGATGGTCGCATGCAATGCCACCCCGGCGTGCGGGGATTGACAGCGATCCTTTGCGACGAGTATACCTTGTGATGCGAGGTCAGCTTCAGCCTGCGTCTCGAAGGTGGCCGGGAGCTGAATGGATCGAGCGTGAACAGGAACGATCTGGCCAGGGCTGTTTATGAGGTTCACGGCGGGCTTTCACAAGCCGAGTCGCAGCGGATCGTAGATGGCATCTTCGAGATGATCAGAGAACGGCTGCTGCGCGGCGAGAAGGTGCTGCTGAGCGGTTTCGGCTGCTTCCGCGTCAGGACGCGGAGGGAGCGCAGGGGTGTTAACCCTCAAACGGGAGAGAGCATTGTGGTCCCCGGCAGGAAGGCAATCATTTTCAAGCCGTCCAGGTATCTCAAATCCGTCTGACCCATATGGCGTTCGTAGCGAAGAAGCTTTACTACAAGATCGGCGAGGTCTGCGAGATAGTCGGCGTCCCTGCCCATGTTCTCCGTTACTGGGAGACTGAATTTTCCACGCTGACGCCGCCCAAGAGCCGCGGCGGACAAAGGACATATCGTCCGGCGGACATCGAGCTCCTGCTCCGCATTCGCAAGTTGCTGTACGACGAGGGATTCACGATTGCGGGGGCCAGGAAGAAGCTCCGCGCCAGGAAGCGTTCTGCGGCGCAGGACCCGGCGCAAGCGGTTCCCGGGCGGGAAGGTGCTGAAATCCTGCAAGCGCAAGCTGATGAGCCGCTGGGCAAGGTGCGCAGGGAACTGGAGAACATCTTGACTTTGCTCGACCGCGGGTGATATTTTGCGCTTGAGTCGGGACGTAGCGCAGCCTGGTAGCGCACACGCTTGGGGTGCGTGTGGTCGGTGGTTCAAATCCACTCGTCCCGACCATCTCTTTTCTTGCGGCTCGTGCTCCAGTTTCTACTCACAAACGACGATGGAATTGATGCCGAGGGCTTGCACCGCCTCGAGGGTTGCCTCGAGGCGCTGGGCAAGATCACGGTGGTGGCACCGGACCGCGAACGCAGCGCCGTCAGCCACGGGCTCACCATCAGCGTTCCGCTCGAGCTCAAAGAGATCAGCGAACGACACTACACACTCAACGGCACTCCGGCGGACTGCGTCATGTTCGCGCTCAGGCATATCTTTCGCTCGCCGCCGGACCTGGTGGTTTCCGGGATCAACCACGGAGCGAATCTGGGCGACGACATCATGTATTCCGGCACCGTGGCTGCTGCGCGCGAAGCTTCCCGTCACGGGATTCCAGCCATCGCCTTTTCGCAGGCCTACGACGAAAAGCCGATTCGATTCGAGCAGGGAGTGGAGTTCATTCCCGATCTCGTGAAGGAGTTTCTTTCACAGAAACCCAACGGAGGTTTCTGCCTGAACGTCAACCTGCCCGTGCGCAGGATTCGCGGCATCAAGATTACCCGGCAGGGCTGCTCCGCGCATTTTCCGCATTTCAACGTGCTCGACCGGACCGATCCTCAGGACCTTTCCGCCGAACCGGCAGAACGGCCGGGGCGTTCGGACATGCCTTTCGATTTCACCGCGATCCTCCAGCATTATGTCTCGGTGACGCCGCTGCAGCGCGACCAGACGGACTATGCTGTCGCAGGATCCCTGCTTGACCACTTCCCGGGCCTGTTTTCGCGACACTCGCTCCGGGATTAGGGTTGATCGATTCCGGGAATTAGGCTACGATTTGCCGCTGAATTTGATACGGGGCGTGGCGCAGTTTGGTAGCGCGTACGGTTCGGGACCGTAAGGTCGGAGGTTCGAATCCTCTCGCCCCGACCATCCTTCTAAGAATCTCGCCACCTCAAGCCGAGGCTCTCGGCGGAACGACTCGGTCAAAGCCAGGATGATGGAGCGCGGGGCAAGCGTTCCCGAGACGGCGCAGACAATCAATCCGGGTGCATCACTGAGGCGAGTGAGCGCGGGCTGAAGTCCCGGAATCCGCCGCAGCAGCCAGGCTCCGGTTAAGGGGCCTGCCGTGTTGTCCAGCGCAAGCCCGGGCGCCTCTGCATGGGGGATCGGGCTCAGAAGATTCACGAGGAAGGCGCCGATCGCGACCGCCTTGCCGCCATCAACCGCCTCAGGGAATCAAGGGGGTGGAGTGTTTCTAGATCCGCGTTCCTTTTGCGATCACCACCACGCCCGACTCGGTCACTGTGAACCGCTTCGCATCCTCCTCAAGGTCATATCCGACGGAGAGTCCGGGAGGGATCTGGACTCCTTTGTCGATGATGGCACGGCGGATCCTTGCGGATCGACCCACTTCCACCCGGTCGAAAAGGATCGAATCTTCCACCAGCGAGTAGGAGTTTATGCGTACGTCCGGAGAGAGGATGGAACGCTCCACTCGGCCTCCGCTGACAACGCAGCCATTGCAGATGAGCGAATCCAGCGTGACACCCATGCGACCTGCCTCGCCACCTGCAAAGACCATCTTTGCCGGCGGACGCGGCCGGATGGAGGAGTGGATAGGGAAGGATGTATCATAGAGGTTGAACGGCGGATCGACCTTGATCAGATCCATACTGGCTTCGTAATAGGAATCCACCGTCCCGATATCGCGCCAGTAATTCTCCTTCTCGTCACGGAAGGGATAAGCGAAAAAGGATTCGCTTTGGGCGAGACGAGGCAGGATGTCCCGGCCGAAGTCTCTGGTAGTTTCGCCGCAGGGCTTCGAGGAGATC
>JAFNAH010000033.1 GCA_017860075.1 Acidobacteriota bacterium
GGTAAGATCGTCGCTCTCTCAGACGTTTTCCAGGAGCGAATCGATACTGCCCGAAGAAGCTTCGAGGTCGAAGATTCCAAGTGCTTTCTCGGATTCGACGGCTATCAGAAAGTATGCGCTCTCAAGCTGGACGCTGTCCTGTTCGTGACACCCCCGGGCTTCAGGCCCGAGGAGTTCAAAGCCGCAGTCCAGGCCGGCAAACATGTTTTCATGGAGAAGCCCATAGCAGTCGACACCTGGGGCTGCCGCCAGGTGCTCCAGGATGGTGAGAAGGCCAGGGCGCAGAAACTCAGCGTCGTGGTCGGGCTCCAGCGCCGCTACAGCACTGCCTACCAGGAAGCTCAGAAGAGAATATCCGCCGGCGCCCTGGGAACAATCGTCTCCGGTCGCGGATTCTACCTGACCGGTGATGTGTGGCGAGGCAAGCACTGGCCGCGCACCGACTTCGCCACGGATCAGCTCTGGATGGCGCGCAACTGGTATTACTTCCGTTCTCTCTCCGGCGACCTGATCACCGAACAGAACATACACAACCTCGACGCCTGCAACTGGGTCCTGGGCGGTCATCCCGTGAGCTGCGTCGGTTACGGTGGGCGTAACGTGCGGAAGTACATCGGCGACATTTTCGACCACTTCAATGTGACGTTCCGCTACCCCGGCAACGTAGACCTGACCTTCATGTCCGGGCAGTTCTGCACGCTTCACGACAGCTCTGAGCAGATCCTGGGAACCGACGGTACGTTCACCAACTCCGGCCGCAGCATTAAGATCGAAGGGAAGAACGCCTGGGAGTCCAGCGGCCCGGACGATTCGAATCGTAACGAATACGAGGCGTTCATCAACAGCGTCAGGAACGGGCAGCCGCGCGCGGATACCGCGCACGCGGTTGATGGAACCTTCACGACCATCCTGGGCCGGGAGGCCGCGTACAGAGGGAAGGAGATCAAGTGGACGAAACTCTGGAACGAAAACCAGAAGCTCGCCCGCAAGCCCTACCCGGTGGCCTAGATGAGCGTGATCTCGTGTCGGTATTCCTGAAGCAGTGAGGGCCGGGGGCATTCGCTTGTTGAAGGTGCCACCGGCTCTCATCAACACGGAAGGCAGGTAAACATGATGAATCGTCGGGAGTTTCTCAGGAGTTCCTCGTTAGTCGCGTGCAGCGGATCCTGGGTCGGATATGCGGCTTCCACGTCGCTTGCGGCTCAGCCTCCGCGTGCGCTCAGAAAAGGTGCGTGTGTCGGCGTGCTGCCCCCGGCGGCGAGCCTGGCGGAGAGGTTCGAGCTCGCCCGAAAGGCGGGTTTCGAGGGGGTAGAGCCGAACACGCTGAATACGCCCGAGGAAGTGCAGCAATACAAAGCTGCCGCCAAGGCGGCAGGGATCGCTTTCACATCGATAATGAACTCGGATCACTGGAAGTATCCTCTTACCGACAACGATCCCGAAGTTGTGAAGAAATGCATGGATGGCATCAGGACCTCCATGCGGAATGCTCACGAGCTGAATGCCGGCGTCGTTCTGCTGGTGCCGGGAATCGTAACGGCTGATGTCCGCTACGTTGACGTCTACCGGAGATCGCAGGACAGGATCCGTGAACTGCTGCCCCTGGCAAAAGAGCTGGGGGTGATTATCGCGATCGAAAACGTCGGCAACCGGTTTCTCCTGAGTCCGCTCGAGTTCGTGCGCTACGTCAACGAGCTCGACAGTCCTTTTGTCAAAGCCTACTTCGACATCGGGAACATCGTGACCAACGGTTACCCGCAGGATTGGATCCGGACCATCGGGAACCGGCTCGCCAGAGTGCACATCAAGCGGTTTGAGCCCGGCGTCGACCATCCGAAGTTCGATCCGGCGGACCGGAGAACGCAGGGGATCAACTGGGTCGAAGTCCGCAAGGCTCTGGATGAGATAGGCTACACGGGCTGGCTCACAGCCGAGGTCAAGAGTGGAGATGAGATTTATCTGCGGGACCTGAGCGCCCGGATGGACAAGTTCATTGCGGGAGAGAGTCCGACATAGATAGGAGATCAACAAATGCGATTTCTTTTGCCGATCACGTTGCTCACATTGTTGTTACTTGTTGGTGTCGCCGCGTTACCGCCGGGTGTCATTGTCTCTGCGGCCGGGGATGACGACTTCCTGGGCAAGTGGGACATCACGGTACCCCCCGTGGGCAAGTTGCGCGGCCGCGCCTGCTGGCTCGAGCTGACCAGGGAGAGCGGCACACTGAAGGGCCTGTTCCAGCCGGGCGGCGGCGCTGCTTTTCCCCTCCCGACCGTTGCGATCGAAAACGGCGAGCTGAGGTTTCAGCACAGCCAGCGCGATCGCTTCAAGGAATTCACGGCGGTCTACCGCGCGAAGATCCAGAACGGCCGCCTGGAAGGCACCGTGGCTTTCGGAGACCAGCAACCTCGCTCCTGGACCGGCGTCCGCGCGCCGGCGTGGCCGGCCGAGCCGCCCAGCGTCAAACCCGGCAAGCCGGTTGAGCTCTTCAACGGAAAAGACACTGCGGGATGGCTTGGTCAGTACCAGGGCAAGCCGGTCGGGTGGAGCGTTCAGGATGGCATCCTGGTAAACAGCGAAGAGGCCGACAACATATACTCCGAAAAGAAGTTCATGAACTTCCAGGTAGCGCTGGAGTTCAGACTCAGTAAGGGAAGCAACAGCGGTCTGTACCTGCGCGGCCGTTACGAGATCCAGATCAGCGACGACCAGGGCCGGCCTCTGGATGTACACAGCCAGGGGGCTCTTTACGGCTTCACGGTCCCGAGCGTGAACGCGTCGAAGGCAGCGGGTGAATGGCAGCGGTACGATGTGACGATCGTTGCCAACCGTGTCACCGTAGTCCTGAATGGGACAAAGGTCATTGACAACGGCGTGATTCCCGGCATAACCGGCGGGGCACTCGATGCGAATGAAGCCGAGCCGGGCCCGATCATGATCCAGGGGGACCACGGCAAAGTCGAAATCAGAAAGCTCACCGTCACGCCGCTCGAGTAGGAATTTGGGGACAGGCTACTCAACCTCGAAATTCCTGCGGAATCGGTGCTTGCCACACCCGGCTAATTTCGAGGTTGAGTAGCCTGTCCCCAAAACTATGCGCCGGGGGGCGGATAGGTTCTCCGCCGGGGGGGACGATTGAGGACACGCCGGCTCGCCGGGTCGAAGGCGAAGGTTTTCCCTTCGCGGTATGAATCCACTCCCAGCCTGATCGCAACCATGACCTGGTAGCCCTTCATCACGTCGTATACCGGTTTCTCGCGGCTGCGCATGCAGCTGAGCCAGTTGTCGATGAGATCCTCGCTCGGCTCGGGATCTATGGCTACCTCGGTTTTCCCGTCGTTTGCCTGCTTGAATTCGTTCAGGAAGTCGCGCTGCGGCTTGATGACGGCCCGCTCTATCGGCCCGGTCCACTGCCCGCGGCTCCTGGTCTGATCTCCCATCGAGTCCATTGCCTGCGGCCGCTCCATGACAATCTGGAGCGTGGCCCAGTTGCCGTAGATGGCGAGCGGAGCGGAGTCTGAATTGGCCATGCAGGAGATCATGTTGATGGAGTAGTCCCCGGGATACTCCACCATGGTCATGTAAGTGTCGGGGACATCCCGGTCCTTCTGTACGTAGATACCACCCGCCCCGGTGACCCGTGTGGGGAAGGAGAATCCGAGCATCGTGGACATCACTCCAAGCCGATGGTAGAGGAGATCCGTCGCGTTACCGCCTGAGTAATCCCAGTACTTCCTCCAGCGGAAGTAGCGCTCGGGGCTGAAAGGCCGCTTCGGTGCCGGGCCGAGCCAGGCCTTCCAGTCGAGGTTCTTCTCACTTACCTCGGCATTCGGCCACTCCTGGCTTCCGATGCCGGGTATCGGGTAGTCCCACATGCCGCTGTTTGTGTTCCGGTTATAGCTGATCAGCCCCCACACGACTTTACCCATCTTGCCGGCGCTGATGTATTCGTTCACCTTCCAGTAGAGACGGGTGCTGGGGCCGGACCCGCCCACCTGCAGAATCCGCTTTGTCTGGCCGACGATTTCGCTGAGCCTGGCAGCTTCGTCTATCGTGTAGGTCATCGGCTTCTCGAGGTAGACATCCTTCCCCGACAGGCAGGCCTCCCGCGCGATGGCGTAATGCCAGTGGTCGGGTACGGCGATAACGACTCCGTCGATGTCGGCGCGGGCGATTACCTCGCGGTAGTCCCGGTAAGTCTTCTCTGCCTTGGTCTGCTCCTGCGCATACTTGAGGCGCGGTTCCCAGACGTCGCAAACCGCCGCATATTCGAAGTCTCCCAGTTTCTCCTTGCGCGCAACAAACCCTCGTTGCAGAAGCCCGAGAAACTGCATGCCGTTGCCGATGAAGGCGAGATTAATCCGGTCGTTTGCCCCGAGAACCCTGGTCGTCACTTTCTTGACAGGTTTGTCCTTCGGTTTGGTGAAGGCTGCGCCGCCGAGTACTGATACCGTAGCCACGGCTGCGGTCGCCTGCTCCAGGAACTCCCGGCGGGTCGCGGTGCCAGGATCACCGCTCTTCTGATCTTTTATCGCCATGAGAAGAACTCCTTACCGGGCCGACGCCCGATCCCCGCTCCGGGGATGAGACGCGCCGCATTCCAATAATAAACCATTTCGAGAATATCGGCCGGGAACTCACTTCTTCACCGGCGGGTTCTGTATGTTACCTATCACTATTTCGGTCTTGCCGGAATCCTCGTTCGCGGTGATGACCAGGAGCTTGTATTGCCCGTCAACCTCAACCCGTATGGCCGCCGACGGCAAGCCGTGTGTCTTTGTTTCCAATACTTGTGCCTTTCCCTTCAGTGCCTCCTTGTAGAAGCTGATCACCTTGGCAGTCGGGTCCTCGGTTTCATACATAACCGCGCGGATCAGCTTGGCGCGATCCTGCGGCAGCAGGTGCCTGGTGAAACCGCCGGAAAGCGCTATGGCGCCGGGGTAAACCGGCACGCCCGCATCCGGGGCGTTGGGCTCGGCTTGCTTCGTACGGCTGCAGGCTGGAAAGGCGACCAGGGCCAGCGATATCAAGAGGGCCGGGATTGCCGCACGAACCGTTCTCATGACTCTCTGTCCCTGCATCTGCGCTCCCGATAGTGCGTCAAGCGGATACCGGAGAGGTTGAGCAACCCCTCTACCTTGCTCGGCAGCCCGAAGAGGTTAATGAATCCCTCGGCTTCCTTCTGGTTATACACCGCATCCTCCCCGAACGTTGCGAGATCCTCGCGGTACAGAGAATAAGGCGACCTCCGGCCGGCGATCATGACGTTGCCCTTGTAGAGCTTCAGCCTGACCCGTCCGGTGACACGCTCCTGGGTTGAGTCGATGAAGGCGTCCATGGCATAGCGCAGGGGCGTGAACCATTGGCCATTGTAAACGATCTCGGCGTATTTGCCCGCGAGGATGTCCTTGTAGTGAAGCGTGGTCCGGTCCAGGGTGAGGCTCTCCAGCTCGCGATGCGCAGCAAGCAGCAGGGTCCCTCCGGGCGTCTCGTAGATGCCGCGTGACTTCATGCCCACCAGGCGGTTTTCGATCAGGTCGACGCGGCCCACCGCGTTTGCGCCGCCGATGCGGTTGAGTTCCTCGAGAAGAACGGCGGGAGGCAATTCCCGGCCGTCGACCGCGGTCGGCGTGCCGTTCTCGAAGTCGATCTCCACGTACTGAGGCCGATCCGGAGCCTTCTCCGGCGAGACAGTGAGGGTATATACGCGCTCCTCCGGTTCGTTCCAGGGATCCTCGAGCAAGCCTCCCTCGTGGCTCAAGTGCCAGAGGTTGCGGTCTTCGCTGTATATCTTTTCGCGCGACGCCGTGACGGGGATCTTGCGGTCCTGCGCGTAATCGATCTCCTGTTCGCGCGACTTGATGTCCCATTCGCGCCACGGGGCGATGATCTTGAGCGTCGGATTGAGCGCCTTGTAAGCCAGTTCGAAGCGCACCTGGTCGTTTCCTTTCCCGGTGCAGCCGTGCGCCACGGCTTCTGCCCCCTCCTGCTCTGCAATTTCCACCTGCCTGCGAGCGATCAGGGGGCGGGCAAAGGAGGTCCCCAGCAGATACTTGCGCTCATAGACGGCACCGGCGCGCAAGGTAGGGAAGACAAACTCACGCACGAACTCGTCACGCAAGTCTTCGATGATGCACTTGGAGGCCCCGGTCTGCAGTGCCTTTTCCTCGAGGCCGACCAGTTCCTCGCCCTGCCCGATGTCCGCGGCAAAGGCTATGACTTCGGCGCCGTAGTTCTCCTTGAGCCAGGGGATAATAATCGATGTGTCGAGGCCACCGCTATAGGCCAGGACGACCTTGTGTACTTTGGGTCTCATTGAGCGTGCCTCCTCATTTCATTTCTTCGGGCAGAGACGACAGCAGTGTCTTCAATTCCGCGGCGCGATCCCTGTGGCAGACGAGGACTCTGCCACGCGCTCGCACCACTACGAGCTCCGAAACTCCGAAGGTGGCGACCGCGCCATCCTCCGAAAGAAGGATGCAATTCGTGGACTGCACAGGTACCGCCTGTCCCCGGGTCAAGTTGCCGGAAGGATCTGCGGCCAGAGCCCTTGCCAGGGAGGTCCAGTTGCCGATGTCATCCCAGGCATATGCAACCGGCACCAGGCGGAGTCCGGAAGTCTTCTCCAGCAGGCCGTAGTCGATGGAAATGCGCGGGAGCGACGAGAATATCCGGAGCACCTCGGCCCGGGCATCCTCTCGAGCCAGCAACGGGCGAAGCTCATCGAGCGCACGGCGGATCTCAGGCATGTGTTTCTCGAAGAGCGCCAGAAGGGTCCTGTTGCGCCAGAGAAACATGCCGCTGTTCCAGAAGTACCTGCCGGAACGCATGTAGTCCAGGGCCTTTGCCGCGTCGGGCTTTTCCACGAATCGGAGAACGGGCCAGGCAGCCGTCCGCACGGCGGGCTTCTCGGCCCGGATATAGCCATACCCGGTTTCCGGCCGATCCGGCCTGATACCGAAGACGATTCCCGTGGCACCTTCGAGATTTTCGATCCCGGTTCGGATCGTTTGCCGGAACTGCTCAGGATCGGTAACGAAGTGATCCGCGGGCAAGGCCAGCATAACGGCCTCCGGATCGCGCCGCGCGAGGTGGATAGCGCTCAGGCCAAGGCAGGCAGCCGTATCTCGCCCGATCGGTTCGACGATGAAGTTTGCCGGAGGTATTTCGGGGACCTGCCTGGAGGCTATGTCCCGGTGTCTTTCGCCGAGCGCGATCAGGATCCTCTCGACGGGAACCAATGGGCGGAGCCTCGCCACCGTCTCCTGCAGCAGGGTAGCCGGTCCGAGCAGGGGCACGAAGGGTTTCGGCTTATCCTCGGTGCTCAGCGGCCAGAAGCGCTCCCCTCTGCCGCCGGCCATGACCACCGCGTAGACTGTCGACATAGTGTTCAAATCACTCAGGATCCCACATTCTAGAGCACTCCGCAGAGAATGGATATCCCAATCTGGTGAGGGCAGCGCTGCGTAGGTCCGGTCTGTCAGACCGGACCTACCTGGGGCAGGTGCGAAGGGAGTAAAATAGGCAATCGATGGACAACAGTTCCGCGACAAGACCGCTGGCGCTTCTGATCCCGGGACTTGATGGAACGGGCCGCCTGTTCTGCCAGCAGGTGGCTCCTCTCCAGGATCGCTATCGCGTTCGTGCCTGGGAATTCAGTAAACGCTCCCGGTTTGAACTTGCCGACCTGGTCGAAGAACTGGCCGAAGGAACCCGCCAGGAGGCTCCGGGAACTATTGCAGTCGTGGGCGAGTCCTTCGGGGGCGCGGTTGCCATTTCCTTCGTGCTCGCCTTCCCTGAGAGGGTGCGTTCTTTGACCCTGGTTAACGCTTTCCCGGTCTATCGGAATCGCTTGCGTGTCAACCTCGCCTCCCGCTTTTTTCCGGCACTGCGATGGCCCGGACTCGGCCGCCTGAAAGATCTGATAGCAGACAGAATCCTTGCCAGCGAAGGGGTGAGCCCGGAGGGCCGCAGGACCTACTATGAAGGGCTGCGCGGCGTCGACCCGGCGGGCTACCGGCAGCGGCTCGAAATTATCAGGAACGTTAACCTGGTGGAACGCCTTCCTGAGATCAAGGTGCCTACGCTTCTGATGGCCTCCGGCCGCGATAAACTTGTGCCATCTGTAAGAGAGGCGCGATTCATGGCCGCGCGTATACCCAATGCGAAGCTGTACGAGTTTCCGCGAGCGGGTCACGCGCTCCTTCTAACACCCGGCTTCCGGCTCGCGGACTACATCTGACCCGGAAGCGACGCATCTGCTCGCCCGGCGTTCCTCACGCCATTACGATCCTTTGCTCCCCGGCCAACGGCGCCCACAATCCCGGTCTGCTAACATTATTGGGAGGAGGTGCTCATGGACGATCTGACCGGGAAGAAATGCGAGCCATGCCGTGTGGGTGCGCCGAAGCTGACACCCAG
>JAFNAH010000401.1 GCA_017860075.1 Acidobacteriota bacterium
CTCCAGGAACTTGCCCCGCTCCGCTGTACTCTTGTCTTTTATGAAGCGCCGCATCGTCTGTTGTCGGCACTCGCGGACATGCTCGCGGTTCTCGGGCCCCGCAAGGCCTGCCTGGCACGCGAGATTACCAAGGTCCACGAGGAGTGGCAGCGAGGCACGATCGCGGAAATCCTCGAATCCATGGCGTCGCGAGAGAGGATCCTGGGAGAGATCACGATCGTGGTCGACCGCGGAACGGAAAGCGCTTTGCCCCGACCAAGACCGGATTCCATACAAGAGCACATAGAACAGGTGATTTCCGCCGGCGGCGGCGTGTCCTCAAAGGAAGCACTGAAGGAAGTCGCGCGCCAGCGCGGCATTACCCGACGCGACGCATACCGGCAGTTGCTCGAAGAGAAGACGCGCCGCCGGCCCTGATCCCATCAGGGTGCCACACCCTTGCCGTCGAGTTCGCCCGGCTGAAACCCGGCTCTCCTCCCTTCGTCGAAGACTTCACGGCGTTCCCGCCTCAGTTGCTTCACCTTTGATTCCAGATCCTTGATTTGTCCCTGAAGACGCTCCTGCGAAGTCGAGGCGCCGGAAGACCTCGACAACCTCCCGACCTTGGGCAGGGCCCATCGCTCCTTCCTCAGACGTTCCTGGAGGGCCGCGACTCGGTCCTCCGAGGACCGGATTTCCCGATCGAGCCTCTGGATTCTTGTCCGATACGAACGGGGCCGCTCCCGGCTAGCGCGTCCCGCAGGATCACGAGGCACTCGAAAGGAGGGCGTGCCGGATGACGTAGTCACATTCCCATTGGGCGCCAGCTGCGCCGCATCGCCATCGATGACTTTTGCTTCGACTCCCAGGCGATCCAGCTCCCGGCGCCGCTCCGCTTCCTTGCGGGCGACTTCAGCCAGCGATTGAGCATCCAGTGTCAGCGGCAACAGCACCGGCATCATGCACAGCAGAGTCAGGAGGGTGTTTCTCACACCTCTTCTAACTGCTGCCCGGCAGAAGTGAGCGAAGAAATCCGCACCACTCCGGATCACCTTCTTGGACTTAGACCTAGCCGTGGACTTAGACCTGGATCTGGACGGGCGCCAATCGGACAACTGCAGGAAGCATGCCGTCTTCTGCTGCCAGGAATGAGGATGCGCGTGAGGATACGCTTGTAACGAGGGCCTTGCTCTCGAACCAGGTGTCCAGGTCCAGGTCTAAGTCCAGGTCCGAGGTCCCTACACTTGAGGGGGCGGAGCCGTGACCGGAAACGAATTCACGTAGTTCTGTGCCAGGCGGAGAAGCGTCGCTTCCTCGAAATGACTTCCCAATATCTGCAGCCCTACCGGGAGCCCGCCTGAAGTGAATCCGCAGGGAACCGACAGGGCAGGGATTCCCGCGAGATTGGCCGTAACTGTGTAAATGTCCGAGAGATACATGGCGAGGGGATCGTCGGTCTTCTCGCCGATCCTGAAAGCGGGTGTCGGGCTCACGGGAGCCATCAGTACATCGACTCCCTTGAACACTTTCTCGTAATCCTGTCTTATCAGCGTTCGTACTTTCATCGCCCGGCCGTAGTAGGCTTCATAGTATCCGGATGACAGGGCGAAGGTCCCGATCATGATCCGGCGCTTGACCTCGGCGCCAAATCCCCGGCTGCGGCTGCGGAAGTACATGTCCGCCAGGTCCCGCGGGCTGGGCGCCCGGTACCCGTACCTGACGCCGTCGTAGCGTGCCAGGTTCGAACTCGCTTCCGCGGGTGCGATGATGTAGTAATCAGCGACCGCGTACGGCGTGTGCGGGAGGGAAACCTCCTCGATCTCGCAGCCGAGTACCGTTGCGTTCCGCAGCGCGTCGTCGATGATGTTCTTCACTTCGTGGTCCAGCCCCGGATCGAAAAACTCCCTCGGGACGCCGACCCGGAGGCCCTTTACCGGCCGATCGAGGCCGTCGAGGCAGTCCGGGACCGGCACTCGGGCCGACGTAGAATCGCATGTGTCCGGTCCTGCGACGGTCGACAGAAGCAACGCCGCGTCGCGCGGGCTTGAGGCGATGATTCCGATGACGTCGAGCGAGGACGCGAACGCAACCAACCCGTAGCGCGAGATGCGCCCATAGGTCGGCTTGATCCCCACGACGTTGCAGAACGAGGCGGGCTGGCGGACGGAACCTCCGGTGTCGGACCCGAGCGCGAGCGCCGCCATCCCGGCAGCCACGGCTACCGCGCTGCCGCCGCTGCTTCCCCCGGCCACGCGATCCAGATCGAAGGGGTTGCGCGTCACGTGGAAGGCTGAATTCTCGGTCGAGGAGCCCATGCCGAATTCATCGCAGTTGGTCTTCCCGATAACGACCGCGCCTGCGTTCTCGAGAGCTTGCACCGCCGTGGCGTTGAAGGGCGGGACATAGCTTTGAAGAATCCTCGATCCGCATGTCGTCTTCAGGTGACGGGTCGAGATGTTGTCCTTCACCGCGACGGGGATGCCGGCCAGCGGCAGGCCGGTTTGTCCGGATCTTACCTTGACGTCGACTTCACGCGCCCGTGCGAGGGCCTGTTCAGGCTGAACCGTTACGAAAGCGCCCAGGCGCGGATCGGCTTCTTCAATCCGCTTCAAGGCGGCAGCGGCCACCTCCTCGGCAGAGATTCTGCCGCTTCTGATAGAATCGCGAATGTCGCAGGCGTCGTTGATCTTCACCGGTTTACTGTCCCTCCAGAGGCGCGTTTTGCCGTTCATCACAGCCCGAAAGCAGGCCGAACACGACCTATCCTCGGCGTCGGAATCGGAATCGGGGTCGATATCGGTATCGGCAACATAACGGCCTCAATCCCGACAGCCATCCGCAAATCGGTGTCTCGAATGCCGATTGCGACTGCGACGCCGATCCGGATTCCGACAGCGAGGATCTTTCCCGCTTGACCGCGACTTCTTGCGCAATCCGTGCCTCGCCGGCCATGTGCGCGGTCACCACTCAAAGCACCTTGGGCACCCGGAAGTGGCCGCTGCCGGGATCCGGGGCATTGGCCAGCGCCTCTTCCTCAGGAAGCGAGCTTCGTACCTCGTCCAGGCGTGCTGACTCAACAGAAGATCCTTCCCCGGTCGATGCGTGGCTCGTCGGCTCCACCCCTTCGACACCGACCTCCTTCAGCTTCTCAATGAAATCCAGAATCCGCTGGAACTG
>JAFNAH010000034.1 GCA_017860075.1 Acidobacteriota bacterium
GAAGACGCTCCTCCTGGCTCCTTTCGGCTCTGACGACCTCAATTCATCAGGCGTTGAGTGCTACCTTGGCCGTCCCAACTGTTCCTTCGCTGCCGCAACAACATTTTGCTTGGTGAAACCGAATTCCTTCTGCAGCACTTTCAAGGGTGCGGAGGCCCCAAAGGTCTTCATACCGAGAATCGCGCCCTCCAGCCCCACATAATGAGCCCAGCCCCACGTGGACGCCTGCTCCACGGCGACGCGGGCTTTGACCGAAGGCGGCAGCACGCTGTCGCGGTATTCCTGACTCTGGCGTTCGAAGATTTCCCAGGACGGCATGCTCACCACACGGGCCCCGATGCCCTCGGCCTTGAGCTGCTCGTAGGCCGCCACGCAGAGCGACACCTCGCTGCCCGTGGCCAGGAGCAGCACGTGCGGCTTTCCGTTCGGGGCGTCGGCCAGCACGTAGGCGCCCTTGAACAGACCGGAGGCAGGGGCATATTTCGTACGATCGAGGGTGGGCAGGGCCTGCCGTGACAGGATGAGCGCCGCCGGGGTGTGGCGCATCTGGAGAATGAACTTCCAGGCTTCGACCACTTCGGTCGCGTCGGCCGGCCGGATCACGGCGAGGTTCGGAATGGCCCGCAACGAAATCAGGTGCTCGATGGGTTGATGGGTCGGCCCGTCCTCGCCGACCCCGATGGAGTCGTGCGTGAAGATGTGGATCACCGGGATCTCCATCAGCGCGCTCAGGCGAATCGAACAGCGGGCATAGTCATAGCTGTGAGCCTGGAAATCGCCCGCGCCCTCGAAACTGAGCCGGGTTTTCGTGGACGGTGTCAGATCTACAGACCCCCCGATGAGCCATGGGACGTTCTTTGCGACCGCGTTCAGCACCTGGCCCGAAGACTCGCGCCCCCCCAGGCCCTTCGGGTCCGGGGGAAAAACGGGCAGGTTCTTGTCCCAG
This sequence comes from Acidobacteriota bacterium, assembly GCA_017860075.1. Lineage (GTDB taxonomy): Bacteria > Acidobacteriota > UBA6911 > UBA6911 > UBA6911 > JACADW01. The sequence goes on from JAFNAH010000034.1 coordinate 947, forward strand.
CCCTCGGGCAGCTCCCGGCGCTGCATCTTTTCGACCTCATCCGCCAGCTCCGGAAATTGGCGCCTGTACTCCTTGAACGTGGACTCCCACGCTGTCCGCAGTTCGCGGCCCCGCTTTCCGATCCCTTGCTGGAAGTGTTCCCGCACGCCCTCGGGCACCAGGAACTTCGCATCCTCCGGCCAGCCGTAGCTGCGCTTCGTCAACGTCACCTCTTCTTCACCAAGCGGCTCGCCGTGAACCCCCGGAGTGCCCGCCTTGTGTGGGGAACCGTATCCGATGTGGCTGTCCACAATGATCAGCGTGGGCCGGTCCGTCGTTTTCCTGAAAATGCTCAGCGCCCGGTCCAGCCGATCGAGATCGTTGGCGTCGCCCACGCGCTCGACGTTCCAGCCATAGGACAGGAACCGCGACGCGATGTCGTCACGGAAGGCGATGTTCGTGTGGCCCTCGATGGTAATGCGGTTGCTGTCGTAGATCCAGCAGAGGTTGCTGAGCTCAAGGTGGCCGCCAAGGGAAGCGGCCTCGTTCGAGATGCCTTCCATCATGCAACCGTCGCCGCACAGGGCGTAAACATCGTAATCGAACAGGTCGAAGCCGGGCCGGTTGTATCGCGCGGCAAGCCATTTGGACGCGATCGCCATTCCCACGCTCATGGCAACGCCCTGGCCGAGGGGCCCTGTCGTACATTCCACCCCCGAGGTCCAGCGATATTCCGGATGGCCGGCGCACCGGCTGCCGAACTGGCGGAAGGTTTTAATGTCGTCGAGGGAAACGCACGGTTTGCCGACGACCTCGTAATCCGGGTCCACGGCCTTCACACCGGTGAGATGGAGGATCGAATAGAGGAGCATCGATGCATGCCCGGCAGAGAGCACGAACCGGTCGCGATTGGGCCAGATGGGTTCCTCCGGGTCAAAGCGCAGAAAGTGCTGCCACAGACAATACACCACCGGGGCCATCCCCATCGGCGTGCCGGGGTGGCCGGAGTTGGCCTGCTGAATGGCATCGATGGAAAGGGTTCGAATGGTATTGATCGACAAATGGCTGACTTCCGTATCTGTCATGGGTCTCTCCTTTTACCCTCTGATGGAGTTCTTAAATTTTCCACATCTTTTTTCTGCTTGGTGGGTATGGAACGGGCTTGAGTCCGGATCGCCCGCCGAGATCACCCTTCGGCGAACTGAATGACGACCTTGATGTCCTCCGATCGCCGCTCCAGGGCTTTCGTGAAGTCCTCCGGACGTTCGCGCCGCGTAATGAGACGAGCCAGCCACGATCGGTCCGCGCGAGCCAGGGCTTGAGCGGCCTTGTACCAGTGCCGTTTGTTGGCATTGACACTCCCCAACACAACGTTGTTTTTCAGCACCGCCGAAGACGCGACGTTCGCTGTGGCGATCTTGGGTACTGCGCCCCCATGCCCAACACCCGTAAGGCACACGACGCCACTTGCCCCGATGACGGAGAGCGACTCGGAGATGATCTGCCCGACTCCGGTGCATTCCATGATGACGTCCGGCTCGAACCCCACGTCTGCGACGCTGCAGGAGTGGTAGGTTGCGCCGAGAGCGCGCACGAGTTCGGGCTTGGGCCCCGACGTGGTCCGAGCGAGGACGTGGACCTCCGCCGCTCGCTGCGCAGCTCCCAGGGCGGCCAGGAGGCCGATCGGTCCCGCACCCGTCACGAGTACAACCTTCGGCTCCCAAAAGGCCCTCTGGCCCACCGCAAGGATATGCTCCCATGCCTTCGTGACAACCGTCGCGGGCTCCAGCAGCACTCCGAGGAACCCCAGCGTCGGGTCGATCTTCATCGCGTACTCGGGCTCGATCCTCCACCTTTCGGACATGAAGCCGTCTATCTCTTTGATGCCCCGCTCGGTGTACTGGCCGTTGCGGCACATGTCCCACTCGCCCACTGCGCAGTTCGGGCACGGAACCGGGTCAGGCCGGCGAACGATGCCCACCACCAAATCACCCTTCTTCAATCCGCTTGTTGGACCCGGATCGAGCACGCGGCCAAGGGATTCATGACCCAGCACGAGACGTGTCTTGCCCGGAGGCGCCCAGCCGTACTTGCCCTCTGCAATCTCAACGTCGGTCCCGCATACTCCGACGGCGATGCTTTCCACCAGAACCGAACCGTTGCGGATGTCAGGTTCCGGAATATCTTCAAAACATGCGGACCCGGGTTTCTTTGGTTCAACTGTGATCGCTTTCATTTTATGCTACCTCCTCGGCCCATCGGATTGATCCTGTGCTTAAGCTCCCTGTGGAGCCTTGGAATTTTCCACGTCTTCTTCATAAAAACCCGACTCGACCCTCTAACGACTCTAAAGCGACAATCCAATCTCTTGTGGTTTTTATCTCACAGAGCTTCCCGCACGAGCGCCCGGGCTGGACCGCCGTCTCCTCCGGCAATCTTGAGAGGCAGGCAGACCAGCTGCACTCGACCCGGTCGGACCCGTTTCAGGTTAAGCCCCTCAATGATCCAGATGCCGGCCTTGAGCAGGGCCTGGTGGCTTTCCACTCCATCCGCGCGGAAACCGCCGACGGAGAGGTAGTCTGCTCCAACCAGCCGTACCTGCCGCTCAGCGAGGTACCGGGCCGCTGCTGCCGAAAGGTACACGAAGTCCTCGACAAAGCGGTCGGTATCCCAGCAGTGATCTGAGTTGTGGGTCTTAAACAGGACCCGCTCGCCGCGCCGGATAGCGTGCCGTGCGAGCTCGTCGGGCTTGATGGACTTGCGGTCACGGATAAGAATCACCCGCGCCGAACCGATGGCTGCGTCCAGCGGCATGTCGTCAATCCCGATGCCGCCGCGGACAAAGTGCGCGGGCGCATCCATGTGGGTGCCTGTATGTGCGCCCATCTCAAGGAGCGACACCGTGCACGGGTCACCCCGCTCCATGTCCGAGGCGTGGCTGATACGGGCGGGCGGATCTCCCGGCCAGCTCACCATGCCGGTTCTTAGCGTTACCGAAACGTCGATCCAGGGTGAAGCCATGATATTCTCCTTTCCCATTCCTCATGCGACCGTGATCACCTTCGTTTTGTGACCTTCTGTTTGGGTAATTTGGGTGCGTCCCACTCCCGGACGAAAGACGCCTGCTTCCCCGCCTTGAGAAGTTGCGCGCCATCGAAGCTCCTGAAGAGCTCGATGAGTGTCGCCACACCGCCGGACCAGCCCGTCTGGTGGCTTGCGCCGATCCCGGCCCCGTTGTCTCCGTGGAAGTACTCATAGAAAAGGATGTGGTCACGCCAGTGGGGGTCGGTCTGGAACTTTTCCAGGCCCCCGTAAACCGGCCTGCGTCCGCTCCCGTCCTGGAGGAAGATACTGATGAGACGATTGGCAATCTCCCGGGCGACTTCAAAGAGGTTCATCTCCCGGCCGGAGCCGGTCGGGCATTCCACCTTGAAGGAATCGCCGTAGAATACGTAGAAGCCGAGGAGCGCCCGGATGAGAAGCATGTTGACGGGCATCCAGACCGGGCCGCGCCAGTTCGAGTTTCCACCGAACATCCCCGAGTCGGAATCGGCGGGCAGGTAGTTCACACGATATTCCCTGCCCCCGGCATTAAACACATAGGGATGTTCAAGATGATAGCGCGAAAGCGCCCGGATCCCGTGTGGACTCAGGAACTCGTTCTCGTCGAGCATACGCGCGAGGATGCGATGCAGCCGGTCCGACCCGACCAGCGCCATCAAGCCTCGGTCGGCGTAGCCCCGTCCCGTATAAAAGTCCGTCAGCAGCTCCGGCATGCGGCGTCTACGCTCCTCGAACAGCTTCTTCACACCCGGCACCCGCTTCCGCTGCCAGGGTTCCATCAGGCTTGTCGCGCAGAGCGGCATGAGGCCCACCATTGAGCGCACCTTGAGGCGCACCGAGGAACCGTCAGGAAGCCGCAGAACGTCATAGAAGAAGCCGTCCTCCTCGTCCCACATGCCGTCAGGTCCAACATGATTGACGGCGTGGGCGATCCAGAGGACATGGTCGAGAAACTTGGCGGCGAGGTTTTCGTAGCTCGGGTCGTAAGCGGCGATCTCGATGGCCAGCTCCAACATGTTCTGGCTAAAAAATGCCATCCAGGCGGTACCGTCTGCCTGCTCAATATAGCCTCCCGTCGGCAACGGAGCGGATCGATCGAAAACCCCGATATTATCGAGGCCGAGGAAACCGCCCTCGAAGACGTTCTTTCCAAACCGGTCTTTGCGGTTCACCCACCACGTGAAATTGCCCAGGAGCTTTCCGAAGGAGCGTTTAAGAAACGCGAGGTCACCCTTCCCGCGCTTGACCTCCTCCGTCCGGAACAGGGCAAGCGTGGCCCAGGCGTGAACGGGGGGATTGACGTCACTGAAATTCCACTCGTAGGCCGGGATCTGGCCGTTCGGATGGAGGTACATCTGGTCGAGCATCAGATCGAGTTGCTGTTTCGCGAAGTCGATATCCACCTCGGAGAGCACGATCGTGTGAAAGGCGAGGTCCCACGCCGCGTACCATGGGTATTCCCACTTGTCGGGCATCGAGATGATGTCGTCATTGACCATGTGTCCCCACTCGCGGTTCCGCGTGGGGCCGGCCGAACTGGAGAAGGGGTCGCCGCCGTGTTCCTTGATCCACTTGTCGGCCTCAAACAGGTAGTACTGCTTCGACCACAGCATTCCCGCCATGGCCTGACGTATCACCCGGGCTTCGTCTTCAGTCGCCGAAGAGGGGGTCATCGCGCGATAAAACTCGTCCGCTTCGCTGCGGCGCTCATCGAACGTCTTGCCAAACCCGGCGAACAGATCCTTCGAGTCTCCGGGATCGTAGTCGGTGAGCCGCAAGCGTACCATCGCCGTCCCTCCTGCCTTCACCTTCAGCGTGTGGTGCGCAGCCACCTTGGTGCCGGTGCAAGCCGGGTTCACCGCCTCCTTTCGCCCGAGGACCACATAATCGTTGATGCCGTCCTTAACGTGGGCGCCGGCATTCGCCGTGCCAAAAACCCGTTGGTTGTTGGTCTCGTTTTCGGTAAAGAGGAGAGGCACGTCCCCGTCCACACACAACCATCGCTCACCGAGCTCGGCGTGAGAGGCTGCGACCGTCCGCATGCCCTTCCGTGCCTTGACCTGACGCAGCGCAGGCTTCGACACTTCAGGCGACCACGTCCACACATTGCGAAACCAGAGGGTGGGCAGGAGGTGTAACGTCGCCGCCTCCGGTCCCCGGTTTTCTACCGTAATAAGGATGAGTATATCCTCGGGGGAGGCCTTGGCGTACTCGACAAAGACATCGAAATACTGGTTGTCTGCGAAGACGCCGGTGTCGAGGAGCTCGTACTCCAGCTCCAGGCGCGAGCGACGGCGATTGGTCTCCACGAGATCCGCATAGGGATAGGCCCGTTGCGGGTACTTGTAGAGCCATTTCATGTAGGAGTGCGTAGGCGTGGAGTCGAGGTAGAAGTAGTACTCTTTCACGTCCTCGCCATGGTTGCCTTCGCCGCCCGTCAGACCAAAGAGGCGTTCCTTGAGGATTGGGTCTTGACCGTTCCACAGGGCAAGGGCAAAACAAAGTCGCTGCTTCTCGTCGGAGAAACCGGCCAGCCCGTCTTCACCCGAACGGTACGCGCGGGAGCGGGACTGGTCGTGGCTGACGTAGTTCCAGGCGTCGCCGTTTTTGCTGTAATCTTCGCGGACCGTGCCCCACTGTCGCTCGCTCAGATAAGGGCCCCACTTTCGCCACGGCGCGCCCTTCCCGGCCTCGGCCAGGCGTCTTTGCTCCGCATTCATTTCGGTCTTTGTCACCTTAAGCCTCCTTTGTCGTCCCCCCCATTCATTCAGCGGCCGGCGCTGCTCCCGGATCACCTATCGGAGCGCGGCGCGCAAACCAACGCGCCGCGAGCAACGAAAAGATCGTTTGCATGGGAACCCCGAGCGCAACCATGACGATTGCGCGTTGATCAACATCAGCAATGGCAAACAGCGGCGCGAACGCAGCCCCGAGATTGCGCGTCGACATTCCGAGTGCCAGGACGCTCTTTTGAGGCTGGGGCAGGCCAAAGCTGAGCCCATACGAGGCGGCAGTCGCCACTGAAAAAAACAGAATCTGTGCCCCGATCGCATAGGTCCCTACCGCACCGATAAATCCTTTGCCGTAAACAACCACGCAGAGTACAAGCATCACAAGGGTGGCGATCCCTGTCGTTTTCTTGACGATGGGCTGGAGTCCGGCAGCGACAGGGGCTGAGGCGCGCTGTATCGCCATCCCGATCGCCAGGGGCACCATCAAGAAGAACAGGAGTGGCCTCGCGATGGTCCAGGCATCGGCGGTCAGACCCTTGACGATCACCGGGACCGCCAAGGGCATGTAAATCACCGTGACCACGGAGGCCAGCAGCATGAAGGCCGCTGCGTAAGCCAAGTCCCCGCGCGCCTTGTCCACCATCATCGGCAGAAACGGCGCACAGGGCGTCATTCCCAGCAAAACCAAGCCGATGGCATAGGGTTGCTCCAGCGGGATGACCTTTGTGAGCAAGTAAGCCAGGGCCGGGCACAGGACAAAACCCCACAGCCCACTCAGGACCACGAAGCGCACATTTCGCAGCCCCCCAAGGGCTTCCCGGAGCTTGAGCCTGAGACCCATATCCAGCAGGTTGCCCACCATAAACATTACGAGGGATATCTTTAGCAGGATTTGAAGTATCTCAGGCACCGTCCACCTCCCCGGGCTTTCCCGAAATGGGAATGATTGTGATGATTCGTCCGATATTCATGATCACTTTTCTCCGGATACGTTTTGAGTGGGATGGTTTCGGATTGTTTCAACTTCTCCATCCTTTTTGCTTGGTCCATACTTGCCCCCCCGCCCCCTGAACGTCGCTGACATTGGCCAAAGCCTGGTCCTCCGGCTCAAGAAAGGATCGCTGGGCGGATCGTTTGAGCAGTTCCAATTCCAAGTAAAGCAGGTCGGTGCGCTCTTGGGGCAGGGTTTGGACCAGGTCTTCCAGCATGGCCCGCAGCCGACGGACGACCTGAATGCTCGTCCCGCCGAAGTGACGGATTTCCGTAATAGCCAGATAAACGAAGTCTTCCCAGTCCGGCGTCCGGTAGAGGAGCCGGGTAGCGCCCGTCGCGTCGCGTCGCCGCCCTTCGTCGAGCCGGCGGCCGCCGATAAGTCGCAGCAGGTATTGAATCTGGTCGATGGCCAGAACCGCAGTGGTCGGATCGTTGATCGCCGGGGAAAGGCCCTTGGAGGCAATATCCACCATGATCCGGAAGGCAAACGCCGGGTCTTGCTGCAGGGTGCGTTCCGCACCGATGGCGACCGATTGATAAAGCGAATCCACCGGTGGGGTAACTCCGCCGCCGAAAATCCGGAACAGAGGTTCGTCGGCGAACACGGAATCGCCCACCTGAGGCACCATCTCAATCACACAGTCCGCGCGCTGGGCGAGCGACACGAGCCCTTCCATGTCGAAGGCGAGGACGACGCCCCCTCTGAGGTTGGGAATGACACAGCGGGGCGCCCCCTGCGGGACATCCGCGGATCCCGGCGCCGTCCCTTCCGACACGGAGAAACGCTGGGGATAGACGTTTTCGATCACTTCGCGCCCCCTCTGGGCCGCCAGCCCCAACGCCCCGCTCGGGCGGAGCAGGCCGCACACGACGTCGATCAGGTAAAGGAAAACGCCCAGGCTCGCCAGGCAACTGTACGCCGAGACGTAGGCCGTAATCAGGGGAACGTTGCCCCCCCTGATTCGGCCCAGAGACACAAGTGTGAACGTGAAGGTGAAGACAAACAGCGTCAACGAGAACTTCGTGACCCGGTTCTGCAACACGAGACCAATGATGCGCGGCGTGAGCTGGGCGCTGGCAAGCTGCACGGTAATCAGCAGGGAGGAAGAAACGAAGACAATGAACGTGAGCATGGCCGCCGCCAAGGTTACGAGAAATGACACCGCCATGGACGGGTCGATACTCAGCCTCCAACCTATGAGCGCCTCGATCCCGTGAAGGGGCCAGAAGGCCATC
>JAFNAH010000402.1 GCA_017860075.1 Acidobacteriota bacterium
GTACTCCTGCGAGAAGAAGAAGAAGGTGTGATCCTTCCAGATCGGGCCGCCTACTGTCCAGCCGTAGTTATTCTCCTTTGAACCGCTCTTGTCGACACCCTGCGCGTTGTTCGCCCAGGAGTTGGCATTGTAGGCAGGCTGGTTGTTGAACCAGAAGGCGCTGCCATGGTACGTGTTCGTTCCCGACTTCATGCCGAAGTTCGTCATGGCAGTCTGGGTATTGCCGTACTGGGAGGAAAGGGCGCCCGTCTGCAGCTTGAACTCGCTCACGGCGTCGATGGTTGGTGTGAACTCGCTGTTGCTCCCTCCGTTGAGGTCCATGCGGCCGATGGAGATCCCGTCGATCAGGATCTCATGGCTGTAGGATTGGCCTCCGTTGATGGAACCCGCGAAGCCGCCGCCCTCGGTGCCCGGCATGGAGGTGAAGATGAAAGTCTGCAGTTGCCGCGTGCCGTCACTTACCATGATCGGCCACGTGTGGACTTCCTTTTCCGTCGTGCCGATACCGATCTCAGGGGTCGAGGTCTCCAGCAGCGGCGTTTCCGCCATGACTGTGACCTGGTCGGATACCTGTCCGACCTCCAGAGTGAAATCCACCGTGACGGTCTGCCCGACCATCACCTGGATGTTGTCAGCCACGGCCGTCTTGAAGCCGGCTAATGACGCCGTGATCTGATACATGCCGGGAGTGATGTAAGGAGCACGGTATGCGCCCGCCTCCGTCGACACGGTCTTGGTGACGCCGCCAGTCGATTTGTCGGTGATGGTGATGTCAGCACCGGGAACGACCGCGCCGCTGGGATCCTTCACTATTCCGGTGAGCGTGCCGCGTCCGCTCTGAGCGAGCGCCGGCAGCCCCAGCCCCAGAATCAGGATGCCCAAAAGCAAAACTCGGGTGAGTCTCGTCATTTCAGCCTTCCTTAGATAGATAAACAGGTTGGTTGGTATCCTCGACTAATGTGAACTCCCCGTGATTTCGAAACACGACCGGCCCACCTTGGCAAGCTCGACGCGGGATACGAAGCCACTCGCCAGGACAAGCAACCGCATACCAAGACGGTACTTACCGCCCGTCACATCTTGCTCGATGTAGCCGTGAATCCTGAGACTCTGCAGCATCCGATGAATGGAACTCTTGACATAGCCCGTCCTCGAGGCCAGGTCCTGAAGACTAAGCCCATCGGGCTCATCCCTCAGAGTCTCAACTACGCGCACAACCTTTCCCACCAACGCAATGTAGTGGTCGTCCTTCACATTCTATCTCTTAGAATGAATTCTGAGCGGCAGAATAGAGCCCGCCCTGCCCTTGCGTCAAGTGAAAAAAAGAGAGGATTCCGGCGAGAAAAGCTGGACTGAGGCAGGTCGGCTCCGTCAGGTCAAGTCCCAGCCCAAGTTCAGTGTGGCGAATCTGTTACGCAGATCGAGCTCGGTGGCTGCTCTTAAGGTGTCAATCAGTATTCGCTGCCCCGAATGGGCTTCGACTTGGACCACTGTTACTAATGTGTATTCCGGCTGGTGAGGCGTTTGTCTCGTCTGCCCGGCAATCGGGATACCGGGCGAATCGGCCGAATGAGCGAGGGTCGAGCCTCAAGTCCGGACAGATCCGACCGGTCAGGGCGGGGTCGAGCCGATCCGTGTGCGCCAACAACGCTGCCAAAAATGCGGCATGAACCCCTCCCTGTCTGGTAGATTTATTCGGCCGAGGTTACCGAACTGCTATGGCGCGCAAGATTCTGGCATCCATCCTGGTCCTGACAGCGGCTTTCGCAGCCGTGTCTGCCGACCAGCCTGTCACTTTTCTCGATATCACCCGCGCGGCAGGCATCACCTGGGTCCATGACAATGCCATGTCGCCCGATCGACTACTGCCGGAGACAATGAACGGCGGTGCGGCGCTGTTTGACTACAACAACGACGGCTGGCTGGACATCTACCTTGTGAACACCGGGGAATGCGAGTTCTACAAACCCAGGAACCCGCGCGGGAACGCGCTTTACGAAAACAACCGGGACGGGACATTTCGCGAAGTCACTCAAAAGGCAGGGGTTGCCGGACGTGGCTTCGGCAACGGGGTAGCCGCCGGCGACTATGACAGCGACGGATGGATGGACCTGCTCGTGACCGGGGTGAATTTCGTGATCCTCTATCACAACAAGGGGGACGGGACCTTCGAGGAAGTGACGGCAAAAGCGGGCCTGAATGCAGAAGGATGGAGCACGAGCGCCGCCTGGCTCGACTATGACAAGGACGGCCACCTGGATCTTTACGTCTGCAACTTCATAGTCTGGAAGCCGTCGATGAATTACATCTGCGGCAACTACGACAATAAGGGCTACTGCATACCGACCCTGTTCAAAGGTGCACCAAGCTGGCTCTTCCGCAACAATGGCGACGGGACCTTCACCGACGTGAGCAAAAAGGCCGGCGTCGCCAATCCGCAGGGCAAAGGCCTGGCGGTCGTAGCTGCGGATCTCAACAATGACGGGTGGATCGACATCGTCCAGGCTAACGACACGGTTGAGAATTTCCTGTACAAGAACAACGGCGACGGGACATTCACGGAGATAGGCCTGATGTCCGGCATCGCTTACAGCCGCGACGGCGCGCCCCGCTCCGGCATGGGCGCGGACGCCCAGGACTACAACGGGGACGGCCTGCTCGACCTGTGTATTCCCAACATCGACCAGCAGATGTTCTCACTCTACAGGAACAACGGAGACGAGACCTTCGAAGACGAAGGCGTCGAGAATCCCGAGATGGCCACCGCCACGAGGACCATGAGCGGATGGGGGGCCAGCTTCCTCGATTATGACAACAACGGGGACCTGGATGTGACCATTGCCAATGGACACCCGGACGACCGGATCAACACGTACCAGCCGAAAGTGATGTACCAGGAGCGGCCGCTGCTGTTCGCCAATTTCAACGGCCGCTTCCGCAACGTCAGCGAATCGGCCGGCGAGCCGTTTCAGAAGTCTTATTCCGGGCGCGGCCACGCGCTGGGCGACATCGACAACGACGGGGACACCGACCTGCTGATTGCCACCAACGGCGGTCCGCCGGTCCTGATGCGTAACGACGGCGGTAACAGGAACGGCTGGCTCGGCATCCGTCTGCAGGGAACGAAGAGCAATCGCGAGGGGATCGGTGAAGGCCCGGCAGTACATCGCCGTCCGCGAAGGTTCCTCTCCACCCAAATAACGTCGCGGCCGGCGGCCCAGGGGCGGTTGCATGATCCCCGCGGCTGAGCCTGCATGCCTTCTGTGCCGCACCTTCGGCGCTCGGGTTGGATAGGGTAATCTGTCCCCGACCTCACGGTCGGGGCTACTCACTGGCGGCCCTTGCGGGCCTCAAGAATGAGGCGCGAAGTGCCGGTAACCACGAGGTCGTGAAGTGCGGATGACGGATATCCGCAATTGCAACCGGGGGACTTTTCCGGCTCGAATGCAGATGGAATCAGGAGCCTCGAAGAGGCGGCAGTGAGTAGGCCCGGCCGCAAGGCCGGGAAGATATGGTAGACGAGGGTCGAGGCCTGAAAGGCCGGCACCCGAACCGAACGATTCATTCACATGTTCACTGGCGTCGCACGCCGAAGGGCGAAGGCACTGGATTGGCCTTCAGCTCGTTAAATTTGGCGTAGGCGACCTTGGCCTTCTCCTTGTCGCCGACCTTGGTGTAGTACCGTCCGAGCAGGAAGTACGCCTGTGTGTACCCGGGATCCAGTTTGATTGCCTTGTCCAGCTCCTGCTCGACCTCCGGAGTCGGCTCCTTGTTCATCAGGACGCGTGCGTAGACATAGTGCACGTAAGGCAGCGACGGGTCGTTGCGTATGGCCCGGTAGGCCCAGGAGAGCCCGCCTTCGAAGTCCCCCTTGAGCGCCAGCATGTCCCCCAGGTCCGCAAAGGGCCAACCGTATCTGATTCGCTTACGGTCGATGATCGAGATGGCTTTTCTGAAGCCCTCGGCAGCCCCCTTCTCGTCACTATTGCCCTGCTTGCACAGAGCGAGGAAATAGGACGCCTTATAGTTGTCAGGATCCAACTCGACAGCCCGGCTGAACCGGTCCATCGCTTTCGTGTAATCCTTGGCCTCGTAATAAAAGCGCCCGAGATGGTAGTGAATCTCGGCGTCAGCAGGATTCAGCTCGGCCGCCCTCTGCATATTGACGAGGTAATCGTCAAATCGCTGAAGAAGGAAGTAGGAAATCGCGAGGAGCTTGTAGGCATCGCCGCTTACCGTCCCGGCGTCGATGCATTCACGTGCCAGTTGCGCTGCCTGCTCTATCTTCCCCGCTTTGAACGCGAGAACGGCGTTGTCGCACACCTGGGCCTGCGCGGGCTGGATCGAAGCAACGATCGAGAACACCGCGAACGAGAGGACTGCAACTCTGGTCATCGTGCCGTATTATATCTCAGTCGGTGTCCGGCGCTCCAGCCGGGGAAACCCCGGCAGGTTGCCATATGCGAGAGCTGAGCGGGTTCGTGATCTGGCTGGTTCTGGCGGCATCTTGCTGCCCGGGTTCGGACACGTGTGCCGAGGCAACCGCCTCTCTGCAGCGTCACGAACTCGCGAAGGCCGAAGGCCTGCTCAAGCAGTGCATCGCTGAGCACCCGGACCAGTTGCTGCCGTATATCCAGCTGTGTTCCATCTACCAATCCCAGGGCAGGGACGGCGATCTCCAGAAAAC
>JAFNAH010000035.1 GCA_017860075.1 Acidobacteriota bacterium
GAGGAGAATGAATACGACTATGCTCCCGATCAGCCCGACGATCGGAATGGCAAAATAGGCGTCCGGATCACCGTGAGCCGCAGCCTGGATGAGGCCCATAACACCGCCGAAAATCAGGAGGATAATCAGGGCGGCGACAAGGCCGAGCGAGCCCCAGATGATGTTCAGGATTCCCAGGATCTGGATGTGTTTCAGCACGGTATCCTCCCAGTCTTGAATCCCTGCCTGTTCGTTCATCCCGGCAGGGATAGGTGCCGCGGGCATGACGCCCTCATCCGGATATACTACACCCAAAAGACTTTATTCGACTCGGTGCTTAGAAATCCTGATCCGTCGAGGTTCGCATGAGGCGGGACTCTGAGGTCGAGTGCGAAGGGTGATCAATATCGGGACTGGCATCGGAATTGCCGCTGACCGGCGGTTGAAATCGGTCCCGAGATCCGCCGGCGAATGGTGATTTCGAGTGCCGATACCGAGTGCGACCCCGATTCCGGAAATGACCGCGGGGTGCAACCTCTGCTCACCATGCCGGGCGGAGAAAGCCGGACCGCGGCCTGCAGGTCTCGCGGATCGGGAGCATCGGTCGGGCAGGTGCCTGCCAATGACCGGAGCTCGAAGGTAGCAGGGCAATTTCTACTGGAATCCCCGGGTCTGCGAACGTATCTTTTGAGACCGTACATCAGGGCGGCAATCGGGATGTGCCGATCCTATCGGGTCAAATGACAACCAGAGAATCGAGGCAGATGCGCGGACGCTCAGGACCTACAGTCGGTTTGCTCGTGGCATGCTCCTTCCTCATTGCAGGAGGACTCGGATATCCAGGCAGAGCCTTCGGCCAGTTTGACGGGGAACGCCGGAGGGGTGATCTCACGTCGATAGAACTCCCGGGCGGCGGTGTGGTTGAGTTCAAGACCATCGACTCGCAGACCCTGGCCGGCGAGGAACCCTGCAGCATTTTTCTCCCCCCCTCCTTTCGCAAGGACCGTGCGCGCACCTACCCGGTCGTGTACTTCCTGCACGGCCTTAACAACGATCACACGAGTTGGACGGTGGAGCGCTACGGCAACCTCCAGAACAGGGTCGAAGAACTGATCCTGGATAGGAAGATACCCGAGATCATCATGGTCCACCCGTTCGGCAACAACAGCTTCTATACCAACTACGCCGACGGCACGAAGCGCTACGAGGATTTCATCACAAAGGAACTCATAGCGTACATGGAATCCAATTACCGGGCGCGAAAGGGCCGGGAGAACAGGGCCATCGGCGGAACTTCGATGGGCGGGTACGGCGCGCTGAAAATTGCGATGAAGTATCCGGATCTATACTCCGCGACCGTGGGACACTCGCCGATCATCTTCCTGGGTCGCAACCCGCTCGATGTTCCGGACGAAGTCAAGTCGTCGCGCTATTTCCAGTACTTTGCTTCGTTATTGAAGCTGGTCTTCGGGGACCCGATACGGCAGGATCTGTGGGATGCGAACAATCCTCTGGTGCTGGCCCGAAGTGGGAAGTTGAACGGGCTGAGGATCTATTTCGACTACGGCACTGCCGACCGGTACAACCAGACAATCCATTTGGATATGGGAGTGCAGGCGCTGGATCGGGTGCTGACAGAGGCAGGGGTGTCTCACACCTTTCATGTCTACCCCGGAGAGCCTCACGGCTGGGCGCTGGTTTCCCTCCACGTGAACGAGTCGCTTCCGTTCCTGTGCCAGAGTTTTGTGCCGTGAGCTTCACGCGGCTCCGGCATCGGTCGATTATTCCGCGGTCGGGCTTGACCCGCAACCCGAGCAAGGCGATATCGAGATGAAGACTATCATCGAGCCTTTCAAGATAAAGACTGTCGAGAAGATACGCCTGACGACGCGCGAAGAGCGCCGGCGCATTCTGAGGGATGCGGCCTACAACCTTTTTCTGATTCCCGCAGCGGACGTCCTCATCGACCTGCTCACCGACAGCGGGACTGCCGCCATGAGCTCGCGACAGTGGGCGGCAATGATGGATGGTGACGAAGCCTACGCAGGCAGCCGTTCCTGGTTCCGCTTCGAGGAGACGGTGCGCGGCATCTTCGGTTTCAAGCACGTGATTCCCACGCACCAGGGCCGGGCGGCGGAGCGGATCCTGTTCGCGTCAACCTGCCGTCAGGGGGACGTCGTACCGAACAACACCCACTTCGACACGACACGTGCCAACATCGAGTATCGTGGCGCCGCGGCAATTGATCTCGTGATCCCCGAGGGACGGGAGCCTTCGGTCGTGCACCCGTTCAAAGGGAACATGAACCCGCAGGCTTTGAAGGACCTTATCCGGGAGCGCGGCCGCGAGCGCATCCCTCTTGTTCTCCTGACTGTGACAAACAACTCGGGCGGAGGACAGCCGGTCTCGATGCAGAACATACGCGAGATAAGCGGGATCTCCCGCGCCGCCGGGATACCCCTGTATATCGATGCCTGCCGCTTCGCGGAGAACGCATACTTCATCAAGTTGCGCGAGCCCGGCTACCAGTCCAAGCCGGTGCGCGAGATCGTTCGCGAGATGTTCTCCTACGCCGACGGCTGTACCATGTCTGCAAAGAAGGACGGCCTGGCAAACATCGGAGGCTTTCTCTGCACGAACGATGGGAAGCTCGCCGAACAGGAGAAGGAGCTCCTCATACTGACCGAAGGGTTTCCGACCTATGGAGGAATGGCCGGACGGGACCTGGAAGCAATAGCGGTCGGTCTCGGGGAAGTCCTCGACGAGGACTACCTGCAATACAGGATCGTGTCGACCCAGTACCTGGGAGACCACATCTCGAAGGCAGGAGTCCCGATCGTGCAGCCGCCGGGCGGCCATGCGATCTACATCGATGCCAAGGCGATGCTTCCACAGATACCGCCCCTGCAATTTCCAGGGCAGTCACTCGCGTGCGAGCTCTATCACTCGGCCGGAATTCGTGCGGTGGAGATCGGGACCGTGATGTTCGGGCGGAAGAACCCCGACACGGGCGAGGAAGTCCCGGCAGCCATGGAACTGGTCCGTCTGGCGATCCCGCGGCGCGTATATACGCAGAGTCACGTCGACTACGTTGTGGAGGCGATCCTGGAAGTCCATGAACGGAGATCTTCGCTGAAGGGATACCGGATCGTTCACGAGGCGCCCTTTCTCCGTCATTTTTCGGCGCGCTTCGAACCGCTGTAGCAGCAACATCGGCTCCGAAACAGTGCGCAGCGGCAGGGCTCGGGTACGGGCGCTCCGCCCGCGCCCGGAAGAGTATACCTGAGCGCCGGTGTGCGAAACGGGGGCAGCTGGTTGGGTTACTTCGAGGAAATCCAGAGAACAGTGCTTCGAATCCCGCGCGGAAGGGTCGCAACTTACGGCGATGTTGCGCGAGCAGCCGGGTACCCTGGGAGAGCGCGGCAGGTCGCCTGGGCTCTCCGAAATGCCGAGTTGCGTGGGATCCCCTGGCAGAGAGTACTCGGCCAGGGCGGGAGGATCCTGCTCCCGGGCAGTTCCGGCCTCCATCAACGGACGCTCCTCGAACGCGAGGGAGTACTATTCGTCGGCAGTCGCGCGGACATGCAGCGCTGTCGCCATCGCTTCCACCGCGTTTGAAAGTCTTCTTTGAACAGCCCGGTTTCACAATGAGCTGGATCTTTGCTGGTGCTGCGAGTCCGGTCAGGGCTGTCCACCGGAGCCGGCATTGGCGGGCTGATGATCAAATGAAGCGCGCTTCAGTTCTCAAACGTAGCAACCTTGCTCAACCGGCGCAGGTGTCGTGGGGCCTGACTATATTGGGCAAAGAGAAACGATTCGACCAGGCCCCACGCCGCGGCCGCTCCCGGAGTCCGTCCACCTTAAGCCTCTCAGGACAGATTCCGTTTGCACGCTGTTGATACGGGCTATAATCGTGTCCAGTCATCAACTCTGATCTTCGAGGCGTGATATGTCGGCAAGCACGCTTTTCATCGATATTGTTCTCCTCGTATGCGGTTTCCTCATCTATCACCGCTGGGTCACACGGGGCAAGAAGCCTGTTCTGCCCAGCCCGATTCAGGCAAAGTTCGAACAGGAGCTCTACCGGCTTGCCGAGGAACTCGTCGCCTATTTCCAGGCCTCGGCTCATCCTGAGGACCTTCTGCGTCACTCCTCGTTCCTGAGGGGCGTGGCTCTCCTGCTTCCCAAGCCGGAGGAGTTGATTCGATACGCGCAGGGCGACAATGGGATACTGGCGTGCATGGCATTGGAGGCCTTGTCTCAGCGCGAGGACGCAAAGGTAGTGCTTGGAACACTGATCAATGACCTGGACGCATATCATCCCTGGCCACGATATTTCGCGCTCAAAGTGATCCGTCTGGCTGCCCCCGTGGAGCAGCCTGTTGTTGGGAGCGTTCTCGCAAGTCTGGGCGACAGCTGGCTGACCAACCCCAGCTTCAAGTTTCTTTGGCGCTTTGTCCGCGAGCGGGTGGATGCCGGTGAGCGTGTATCGTTCGGCGACCGTCTGGCCGGCATTGGTGCTCAGCAGTCAGCCTTCCTGCTTTCCCTTCTGGAGAATCTTGGCGCGGATCTTGTGCGACCTCTCATCGATGAGTTGCGGGAACGGCAGGAGCTGGCATTCGACGCGGGATTCCTCAATTCCGTGGGGCGCCTGTGGAGTCCCGGAAACGGATCCTCGCAGGTTTTCCCCCATGGCGACCTGGCGGAGAAGCTCGAGGCTACCCGGTCTCTCCTGTGCGGTGAACCGCCCCGGCCGGTCCTTCTCGTCGGTGATCACGGTGTTGGGAAGACATCCTTGGTCCAAATGCTGGCCGACAGGCTCCATGCGAGCGACTGGCATGTATTCGAGGCCGGGCACGCCGACCTGCAGGCCGGCCAGGTGTTTGTCGGGCAGCTTGAGGATCGTTTGATGAACCTGGTCCGGCAACTCTCCGGCCCCCGGCCCATTGTCTGGTATGTGCCCGATTTTCACATGCTTGCATGGACAGGCCGCTCGCACACGCAGCCCGTGTCTGCCCTCGACACCCTGCTGCCCCGGATTGAAGCCCGGGAGTTGAAGGTTATCGGTGAGACAACCCCAGAGGCCTATGAAAAACTCGTGAAGTCCAATCCGCGTTGTCTCACCGCCTTCGAGATAATCCGGATCAATCCCGCGGATGCATCGACAGCTCGCCGACTGGGTGACCAGTGGGCTGATACATGCAGACTTGCGGATGGAGCCCCCGCAATCTCAGCGGAAACGTTGAACGAAGCGTGGCTTCTCGCCGAGCAGTACCTTGGCGACAAGGCCGCGCCCGGAAATCTCCTTGACCTGCTCAAGGCGACTCGCCGTCGCCTGGCGGGCCTCGAGAAGGAGCTCCGGCATGCGATACGCCTCGACGATCTCATAGTCACGCTCACGCATTTCACCGGGCTGCCCGAGGCGCTCATCGGCAGTCGAAGCGAGCTGGATATCGGCGCTTTACGCGCCCTGTTCGAGCGGCGTGTCCTTGGGCAACCGGAAGCCGTTGACTGCCTTGTGGAACGGGTCGCCATGATCAAGGCCGGTGTGAACGACCCATCGCGGCCGCTGGGTGTATTCCTGTTTGCCGGTCCGACCGGGACAGGAAAGACCGAAATCGCCAAGACCCTGACAGAGTTCCTGTTCGGAACAACATCACGGATGATCCGCCTGGACATGAGTGAATTCCAGACTCCCGAATCACTGGCGCGCCTCGTGGGAGATCCCTACGACGCAAAACGCGGAGCGCTGGTAGACCAGATTCGCGAGCAGCCTTTTTCCGTCGTACTCCTCGACGAATTTGAAAAATCGCATCCGAAGATCTGGGATCTGTTCCTGCAGGTCTTCGACGACGGCAGGCTGACCGATGCCTGCGGCAGCACGGCTGATTGCCGTCACGCGATTTTCATCATGACCTCCAATCTGGGATCGGCGATCCCGACGGGCCTGCGAGTCGGCTTCACACGCGAGGCGCTCGCATTCAACGAAGCGCAGGTGAGACTCCTGATCGACAAAACCTTCAACAAGGAGTTTCTGAATCGTCTGGACCGCATCGTCGTGTTCCAGCCTCTGAGCCGCGATACCATTCGCGAGATCCTGCGCAAAGAATTGGATGAGGTCTTCGCCCGCCGCGGGCTGCGCAATCGGGCTTGGGCGGTGGTCTGGGACGACTCCGCCCTGGAGTTCCTCTTGGAAAGGGGCTTTACCGCTGACATGGGTGCGAGGCCTCTCAAGCGAGCCGTCGAGAGGCACCTTTTGACGCCGCTCGCGATGACGATCGTGCGGCACCAGTTCCCGGAAGGAGACCAGTTCCTCATCGTAAAACGTCAGGCCGAGGGTCTGGATGTCGAGTTCGTCGATCCCAACATCCGGGACGAGACGCCAGCGCCTGACTCCGCGGAAACGCCTTCGGCCGCGGAGGGGGTTGCCGGGATCGGGCTTGCCTCGATCATCCTCGACCCCGCAGGTACGCCGGGAGAGGTGTCCTGTCTGGTTCGCCACTATGAGGGTCTCCGTAACGCCATCGAGGCCGAAGGGTGGAAGCAGAACAAGCAGACCGCGCTGGAACTCATGTCCCAGCCCGGCTTCTGGTCCTCGCCGGAGCGTTTTGCCCTGATGGGCGAGCTCGAATATCTCGACAGGATCGAAGCCGGCTTCGGCACCGCCGGGGCCCTTCTGGAAAAGCTGGCGAGTTCTTCCTCGCGCGGGAGGAGTATTCCCAGGCACCTTTCCGAACGCGTGGCGCAGCAACTCTACCTCCTCACGAGCGCCTGCGAGTCCATCCGGGAAAATACGCCTCGCGATGCCTTCATCCACCTCGAGGCCGCGCGGGAATCCTTGTCACCGGGATACATCAACCGTGACTTCGCCCTGAGGCTCGCCGCGATGTATCGCGCCTGGGCTCGGAAAAGGCGCATGAACTTCAAGGTTCTCAGAGAGACAGAGCAGGGGGAGGATGACACGTACCAGCTTCTGGCCGCCGTGTCCGGGTTCGGAGCGTATCGCATTCTGGCACCCGAAGAGGGCCTGCACGTATTCGAGATACCCGGCGAAGAAAGGGATTTCATCCGGGCGAAGGCCCAGGTGCACGTGGCGCCTCAGCCCGACGACCCGGCGGGCGACAACCTGAGAGGGTGGATTTTGCAGGCCGAGAAGGCGCTTGCGGCATCCGCGAAGGAAACCACTGCCGTGGTCCGACGCTACCGGGAGCAACCGTCACCGCTCGTTCGTGACAGCGTCCGGAAATGGCGGACCGGAAGGCTGGACCGGGTGCTCGCGGGCGACTTCGACCTTTTCGCGTGAAGACATAGCTCAGTCCACCAGTTGATAGTAAGTGTTACGGCGACGAGGTTCATACCCGGCATCGCGGATTTGACGCCTGACTTCCTCTTCGTCCATGCAAAACGACGTCCCGGCCGAACGGACGACGTTCTCCTCGAACATCGTGCTGCCGAAATCATTGGCCCCGTATCCGAGCGCGATCTGGGCAATCTCCGGACCCTGCGTGACCCAGGAAACCTGGATGTTGTCGATGTTGTCCAGCACGAGGCGCGAGATTGCCAGCATTTTCAGGTATTCGTATCCCGTAGTCTTTGTTCCGCCGAGTTCCGTTCCGGCAGGCTGGTAGTTCCAGGGAATGAAGGCGGTGAATCCCTGAGTCTCGTCCTGCAGTTCGCGAACCCGCAGCAGGTGCTCGATCCGGTGTTCGATGCGGTCAACGGATCCGTACATCATGGTCGCCGTCGTCCGCATGCCGAGGGAATGAGCATCGCGCATCACACCAAGCCATTCATCCGTTGTGTCTTTGTTCGGGGATATCTCTTTCCGGACTTCGTCCGCCAGCACCTCACCACCGGCTCCCGGCAGTGTGTCCAGGCCGGCGGCCCGAAGCCGGGCGATAGTCTCTTTCACAGGAAGGCGGGCAAGATGAGCGATGTAGATGATCTCGGTCGTTGAGAGTCCGTGGATGTGGACCTTGAACGCTGATTTAATGGAGCGGAAAAGATCCTCGAAGTACTCGAGCCTGAGCTTGGGGTTCAGGCCGCCCTGGATCAGAATTTCGATCCCGCCGGCGTCCACCATCTCGCGAATCTTCCGGATGATCTCTTCCTTGGGCAGCACATAACCTTCATCCGAACCGGGCGGGCGGTAAAACGCACAGAATCGGCAGCGGACCCAACAGACATTGGTGTAATTGATGTTCCTGCTGACTATGTAGGTGACGGTCCGGTCGGGATGTTTCTTCTGCCTTGCCCGGTTAGCCAGCCCTGCAAGCTCCAGCAGGTTCGCGGTTTGGTAGAGAGAGACTGCGTCCTCGAAGCCCAGCCTGGCTCCGCCGAGAAGAGAGTCAGCTATCCGTGCCACGTTGGGTGATGCGTCGTTCATCAGGCACCAGCGTATAAGTCGTTCGGGTCGCGTCCGGCAGTCCGAATGAGCTCGATCGTGCGCTCATTGCCTTCGGAGCCGTCGGGGAATGGAATGCCGCCGACATCATCCGCTCCGTACCACTGTGCGACAAGCGCGACCGATTCGCCGACCACCGCGATCGGGCTCTGAATGCGGGGGATATTGTCCATGAAGAGGCGGGCAGCGACAATTGCCCGCAGCCGGTTGAAACCGGTCGGCATCGGAGTCTGGTCCCCTTCCAGGGGCGGTTGAAAAGGAAGGGGAATACAGGCCTCGAAGACAGTCCAGTGATCCTGCAGTTCGCGTACGCACAGGAAGAAATCCGCCAGCATCTCCGGGTCGTCGTCATCCGCCGTGATCCAGGCGAGATCGGACTTGAGGCCGAGTTCGGCTGCTGCCCGTATCCACGGAACATACCGTTCCATGTTCTGGATGGCGGTCAGGCCGTCTCCCGGACC
>JAFNAH010000403.1 GCA_017860075.1 Acidobacteriota bacterium
CAAGCACCACGTGGAGACATACGGCCCGCAATCACGATTCGGCTACAAGGACTTCCTGCCGATGTTCAAGGCGGAGAAGTTCGACGCGGCCTCGTGGGCAAAGCTCCTCAGGGAGTCAGGCGCAAAATACGTGGTGCCGGTGGCCGAGCACCACGACGGCTTTCCCATGTACGACTACGATTTCACCGAGTGGAGCGCCGCAAAGATGGGGCCGAAGCGCGATGTCCTCGGCGAACTGGCGCAGGCGATCCGGAAAGAGGGCCTGGTGTGCGGCGCCTCGTCGCACCGGGTCGAGCACTGGTGGTTCTTCGATGCCGGTATGAAATTCGACTCCGATGTGCGCGATCCTCGGTACGCGGCCTTTTATGGTCCGGCAAAGGACCAGAAGGCCGCCGAGAACCAGCGCGAACCGCCGACCAGGGAGTTCCTGGAGGACTGGCTGGTTCGGTCATGCCAGATCGTCGACAAGTACCAGCCGCAGCTGATCTGGTTCGATTGGTGGATTGCCCAGCCGCCGGTTCATCCGTACCTCCGGAAGTTCGCCGCGTACTACTACAATCGCGGGGTGGAATGGAAGAAAGGCGTGGCGATCAATTATAAGAAGCACGGGGGCGAGTCGTTTCCCGACGGCGCCGGCGTTCTTGACATCGAGCGCGGGCAGCTGGCGGTCATCCGGCCGTATTTCTGGCAGACCGACACATCGGTGTCAAAGAACTCATGGGGGTATGTGAAGAACCAGGACTACAAGACGGTGGACTCACTTGTCGATGACCTGGTCGACATCGTGAGCAAGAACGGTGCACTGCTCCTGAACATCGGGCCGAAGCCTGACGGAACGATTCCCGAACCCGAACAGGAGATGCTGCTCGAGATCGGCCGGTGGCTGAAGGTGAACGGCGCATCGATCTACGGTACACGTCCCTGGAGGGTCTACGGTGAGGGGCCGACCCGGGTTGTGGAGGGTCCGTTTGGCGATACGAAGAGGAAGCCCTTCACGGGTGAGGACATACGATTCACTACCCGGGGCGACATACTTTACGCGATTGCGCTCGCCTGGCCCGACAGCGGCAAGCTCGTGATCAAGTCGCTCGGTGGCGGCGCGAACAAGACGAAGGTGAAGGATGTGAGCCTGCTCGGATACAGCGGCACACTGGAATGGAAGCAGACGGCGCGCGGCCTGGAGGTGAACCTGCCCGGCGCGAAGCCCTGCGAATACGCCTTCACGCTGAAGATCAGTCCTTGACCAGTACCGCGTGCGGCGGGTCGCTGACCCGCCGCGGCGCCTCAGGGAGGCGCCGCACGGGTTTATAATGAGGGTATGCGTCTCATCCCTGCAGTCCTGATCCTGTTCCTCTGTGCACTTCGGATTGACGGTTACCCGGAGCAGAAGATCTACCAGGTAGTTGGCAAGATCTTGCGATCCGACGGCCAGCCTTTCGGGGACGGAGCGCCGGTGATGTTTCTTCACGGTGCCGTCACCCCCTTTGTCGCCAAAGCCCTGGCCGGCCCGGACGGCCAATTCAGGTTCAAGGACATCCCGGCCGGAACATACATGCTTATTGCTGCGCTGCCGAAGATCGGAGAAACGCGCAAGACGGTCGAAGTGGGCCCGAGCTTCGCCGATTCCAAGGGCCGGGTGACGGTCACTTTCGAGATCGACGGGACATCGATGGTGAGGGGCCGCGTGGTCTCGACGGCGGAACTGTCCGTCCCTCAAAACGCTCGCCAGGAATACTCACGGGCACACGATGCCGTCGCGCGCCAGGATATCGATGCAGCGATTGCCCATCTGAAGAAGGCCATCGAGATCGCGCCGCAATACGCGGCGGCGTGGAACCAGCTCGGAACCATCGCCTACCAGAGCAAGCAGTATCCTCAGGCCGAAGCGTATTTTCGCGAGGCCCTGAAGCAGGACCCGAACGCCTACTCGCCGCTCGTCAACCTGGGAGGAGCGCTGATGGCCCAGAACAAGGTCGAAGAATCGCTTGCCGTTAATCTCGAGGCGGTTAAGGCTATGCCAGGGGACGCCTTGGCGCACTCGCAACTCGGATCAAGTTATTTCTTCCTCGGGCGGCTGGATGAGGCGGAAATCCAGTTGAAGGAGGCCAAGGCAATCGACCCGGGCCACTTTTCCTATCCACAGCTGGTGCTTGTCGGGATTTACACGCGCAGGAACCAGCCCGAGGCTGCTGCCGCGGAGATACGGGAATTCATCAAGCTGCACCCCGATTCGGAGTGGACTCCCAAGCTGCGCAAGGCGCTCGAGACCCTCGCCGTCCCCTAAATTGCATTTTCAGGGTCAGACCCTGAAAATGAAAAAAAGAGGCGGAGCATATAGACGACCAGAACAGCCGCAACGGCGAAGCTGACCAGGAATATCAGGAACGCAGCCCATTGGGGCGCTACTCTCCAGGCAGCCGGATCGAAGGTTCCCTGCAACACGAGCAGGCGCAGTTCATGCCGGGTGATCACCATCAGGAGTAGGGAAGCGAACAACGCCACGCCAGCAAGAAGGAATCGTCGCTTGAAATAGAGATGCAGCGAGCCAAGCGACAGAACAACCCCCACTGTCAGGGCCCAGATCGCCCGCGACCGCATCAGCGGGCCCAATAAATCCCCGAGCGACAGCAGGTAAGCCAGGCCGGCTGCGCCCGCCGCAGCCATCCCGTATGCGAAGATCTTCTTCCCGGCGGAAAAGATCCCGGCATCCTTGGCTCCCAGCACGCCTGCGAAGAAGCCCCCCACTGTGAGCGCTCCCAGGACCATGTGCAGCCACCGGAAGGCATAGTCGCCCGCCGCCGGGTTCCACTGGAATCCACCCTGGCCCCGCGCGTAGAGCTGGCGGATCAGGTCCGGGTGCTCTGCCATCGAGAAGACCGAGCTGTAGACCAGCGACACGTAGAGAAGCCCGAGGAGTGCCGGCCAGAGCCAGCCTGTCCCAGCGGGCTTTCCGCCTTTGAGGCAGAATGCGGCCGCGTACAGGAGGTAGTAGACCAGGATCACCGCAGGGATGATCAGCAGGAAGAACCAGGCACTCACGATCGAGGCCGGGTACATCTGCAGCGGGTACACGAGCTGGAGGAAAAGCAGCGGTGCCACTCCCAGAGTGACCGTGGCCGCCATCGCACTCGGGAACAGCAGTTTGAGTCGGGCAGATTCATTTTCCCCCTCCTGCCTTGAGAGTCATGAAGTAGTCGATCAAGGCTTCGCGCTCGATCTTGTCTCCTGTGAAGGCCGGCATCCCAACGCCCATGTCGGCGGCGTTGTCGAGCAGGTTGCTGTAGTCCTCACGGGTGAGACCGGTCAGCGAGGTCGTCTTGTCGCCCCGTCCGCCCATCGGATGGCATCTCCCGCATCGAATCTCGAAAATCGTCTGTCCCAACGCGACCCCCTGCAACCCGTAAATTGCAGAAATGTGCCGCCGATCGAGACCGGTCTCAATGTGCGCGGCAATGGCATCCGCCTCGCTTGCCGTGCCCAGGAACGGCGGCATATTGCCCTTGAGCAGGTGGGCCCCTTTGATGATGGCGGCAATGAAGGGTCGGTCAACGCCGTCGAAGGCGGGCTTCAACGCCTTGTAGCCCGTCATCGCATGACAGCTCCGGCAGGCGTGGCGGAACAGGTCTGCGCCGTCATCGCCGGAACGATAGGAGATGGCGGAAAGGTAGCCCTCCTTCCTGTATCTGTCCGCGTCCGCAACCTCGATCCCGTTGCCGTACATGTAGCCGACAATGATGTAAGGTTTCCGGACAGCCTCTCGGAACCATTCGAACGAACCGAACCAGCCGAGGCCCATGGCCATCAGGACCAATGCGACCGGCACGCGCAACTTTCCCGGAGCAATGAGCCCGAACAAGACAAGGAGGGCAGCGACGATGCCTGCGAACCAGTAAGAGAGATGAAGAGCCGCGATGGGCGTGGGCAGACCCTGGATGGCTGCTGCAGTCACCGCCGCGGGAATGGCCTTCCAGTACCAGTAGAGGGATGGAAGCGCGATCGCCAGCCCGCATAGGCCCCACCACGCGGTCTGCCGGACGATCCGGGCTTTGGATTCGCCCGGTTTCAGGCCCGCGGCCACGAGAAGGGCATAGAGCCCTGCCAGCATCACACACACGCCGGTACGCATGATCAGCGAGGGCCAGAATGTCGGATTGAAGAATCCGTTCCACAGGCGGCCGGTGACCAGCCAGGCAGCGGGCGTCAGCATGAAAGTGATGATGCCGTTGATGACGAAGAGGGATAGCCATGCGGCCCAGAAGTAGATCCAGCCGATCTTCATGTGGTCGGCCGGGGCCATGTGCTTCCACCCGTAGAAGTAGAGAATGGCGGCCATGATCTCCACGACGAAGAACGTCCATTCCGTGGCCCACATCCAGACGAAATTGTGAATGAGAACAGCCACCGCTGCCGGGCTGAGCAGGCCGATGCAGAACCAGATGCCGACGCCGGTGAGCGCGCCTGTCACCAGGGTGACCAGCGCGAAGAGTTTGCTCAACCGCTGCAGGAAGACAAGCCGATGGGCGTCGCCCGTTTTGCGTGCGGCGCGCTCGTTGATTACCAGGAAGAGCCCGCCGCCGATCGCGAAGTGAGAGATGAAGACATGCAGGACTGCTATACCTGCGATCAGGATACCGTAACCAATCTGCAGGTCCCAGAACGGGTACTCCATCCGACCCTCCTCTTGCCGCCCGTCATCTGTGTCATGCCAGGCACTCTTGCGCTACTACGCCGAGCCTGCCGCTCTCCCTTTCGCAGGGAATCTGAAGCTTGATAAGCCAATACCGTTCATCTAGTCTAATAGAAATTCGGGTCTATCAAGGAGGTAATTGTGGAAAGGAAGCACGCTTTCGCAGCTGCGTTGTTGGTTGTCGCTTTGTTCGCTCTCCCATGTCTGCTCCAGATCGGACAGCTCGCCGGTCAGACTGGCACCTTTTCGAAGGACCAGGTCGCGCGAGGCGCATACCTCATCACTGCGGGAACCTGCAGCGACTGCCACACTCCGAAGACGTTCACTCCCAAGGGACCGGTTCCCGACATGAGCCGGAACCTTTCGGGCGCGCCGGCGGACATCAGGATTCCCCCGATTCCTGCCGGAGTGATCGATTCCCCCGATTCCTGCCGGAGTGATCTCGCCGACGGGCTGGGGCGCACTGGGGACAAACGATATGACCGCATGGGCGGGGCCTTGGGGAGTCAGCTTCGCAGCCAACCTGACGCCGGACAAGGCGACAGGCTTGGGCAGTTGGACCGAGGCCGCCTTCATCAAGTCGATGCGCACCGGGAAGCACAAGGGTGTGCTGCGCGACATCCTGCCTCCCATGCCCTGGCAGGGGCTCGGGCAACTGACCGACGATGATCTGAAAGCGATGTTTGCGTACCTGCAGTCGTTGAAGCCGATTCAGAACAAGGTGCCTGATCCTATCCCGCCGAAGCGTTGATGCCGCGCCCGAAGATTGGATTTTCAGGGTCAGACCCCGCTTGGGCGAATCAGGGCCAGGCTGAGCAGGATCATGCCTCCGCCCAGCATCTGCGGGAGAGTCAGGCGTTCGTTCAGGACGAGGTGGGCCAGTACGAGTATGCAGGGAAGCTCCGCGATGCTCACCAACGACGCATGGAATGCGCCGATCCTGCGTATGCCCAGGTACATCAGGTTCATGGGCAGTACGGTCGAGAGCAGGCCGGA
>JAFNAH010000036.1 GCA_017860075.1 Acidobacteriota bacterium
GACCTTGTACTTGTCCGCAATCAACTGCGGCACCTCGAGCAGCTCCAGCATCTTCCCCGGCAGTTTGAATTCATTCTCGCGGGTGGAAGCGAAGTAATTATGCAGGCTCCAGGTCGACACCGCGATGCGGCTGTGCTTGTCGGCGCCGGCTTGGGGCGCGGGTCCCCCGGCTGCGGCCCGGAGTATGTCGTTGGAGCAAAGAGCCCCGGTCACGATCGTTCCCTCGGCCAACCGGGTCAGAAATTCTCGTCGGATCATCGGTCCTCCTCGATAAGGTTGTCGCTGACAGGATTCCATCACGCGCGCCATTATAGTCTCTGGAAGCGCCGGAATGGACCTTCTTCGATTTTTAGACTGGGAGGGGTTGTGCGGTATGATCTCCACTCGCCGGTTTGGAGGGGGCTTTGCATGATTGGTACGAGACGCGTGACAGGAAACCACCTTTGGCTATTTGCCGTTGCACTGGCCGCAATTGCTGCGCAGATCGGGCAGGCTGGGCCGCCCCGGGACGGGGCCTCATCCCTGCGCCTCGAGAAGAATGACTATGCTGTCTCGATTTTCACCGGCGAAAGGCAGGTGCTGGAGTACCGCTTCGTAGAATCGCCGTTCAAGCCATATGTGTCGAAGCTTTTTACCCCCTCCGGGGTGCAGATCCTGAGGGATTCGCCCTCCGACCACAAGCATCACCATGCCCTGATGTTCGCGCTCGCGGTGGATTCAATTGATTTCTGGGCGGAAGCAGAAGGTGCAGGCCTGGAGAAGAATCGCTCGCTTTCACTGGAAAACGCCCGGGTGGAGAGGGGCCTGGAATCAGCCGGTCTTTCCCAGGGGCTCGAATGGGTCGGCGGCCCTGAGAAACAGGTACTTCTACTGGAAAAGCGCGCTGTGAT
This sequence comes from Acidobacteriota bacterium, assembly GCA_017860075.1. GTDB lineage: Bacteria > Acidobacteriota > UBA6911 > UBA6911 > UBA6911 > JACADW01. Next base: position 891 of record JAFNAH010000036.1, read on the forward strand.
CGCCTATCAGGGCCCCGCTCTCGGTGCCACGCTGCTGACCTGGCATTCACGCCTCCAAACGCCGCCGGGCAGGAGATCCTCGGTGCTGACAGGTTCGCACTACTTTGGGCTTGGCCTGCGTTTTGTCGAATCGATGGATCAGGGGGGGCATTTCATCAACTCGGAGGGTAGTGCTGGAGATCCGGTTCGGGGGAGCGAACGGCTCACATCGGCCCGCTGGTGCGCATATACCGCTTCCGCCGACGGACACCCGGTCACGGCGGCTGTCTTCGACCACCCTTCAAATGCGCGTCATCCGGCCAGGATGTTCACGATGGCGCCGCCGTTTGCCTACCTGGCTGCCACGCTGAACCTCTGGAAGGAACCGATGACCCTGACGCCAGGACGGGACCTGGCGCTGAATTACGGAGTGGCGCTCTGGGATGGCGAGACGAAAGCCGATGAAATCGAGCGGCTCTACCGGCTGTGGGTGGCGGCGACCCCGGCCAGGGCGAACCGCTAGCCTTTCGGCGCGTAGTAGCCTTTCTTTGTCCGGGCGACCATGCCTGGTTTTGTGATCTTCACTTCGACCTTGCGGAATTTCCCGTCGCGCTTGGCGTTGGTCGAGTAGTACCCGATGCTGTACTGGCTGGCCAGTTCCTTGGCGATTTGCTCGAAAGTCGGTCCAAGGTCATCCATCTGCAGCGCATCGAATACGGCTCCGCCGCTGAACTCACCGAGTTTCTTGAGATATTCCCGGCCCGCCATATATTCGACGGTCGTGCTGCCGGGTCCTCCGGGTCCGTAGATCGGGGGTCCGCTCCGTATGATCGACGGGCCGCCGGGGAGAGGGATGCCGCCGACCGTCGGGCCAGGCTGCCGGGTATACAGGTCCCTCTCTGTATTGAAGTAGACGGAATAGACCGTCGCCCTGGTTTCCTTTGCGAGTTCCAGAGTCTCCTTCTGAGATGCCTTCCGGCTCGCGGTGTCGACTCCGTCGGTGAATAGCACCAGCGCCTTTCGTTCCTGGACCGGCTTGAGGACGTCTTCCAGCGCCAGCCAGACGGCTTCGTAGAGAACCGTCCAGCCGCCCGGACGCGTTTCTTTGATCCCATAAGCGTTGCGGTCCCGGTCGATCGTGAAATCCTCGAGCAGGTTCACGTCCTGGGCGAAGGACATGATCGCCACCGAATCGTCCGGGTGCAGCAGGTTTACGAAGTGAATCGCTTCGTCTTGAATACGAGCCAGCTTCTGTTCCGTACTGCCGCTGGTATCGAGCGCCAGCACCACTGAGATCGGCTCGTCGGTCGATGCGAAGCCGCTTATCTCCTGGGCCACGCCGTCTTCGAAGACCTGGAAGTCTTCCTTCTTCAGGTCGGTGACCCGCTGGCCCTCCCGCGTCGTAACCACGACCGGGATAGAAACCATCTCCACGGCTATCCGGATGGTCTGATCATCCCCGGCTGCCTTCTTTTTTTGTTGAGGCGCGGGCGAGGCGGCAATCGATGCGGCCACGCAGACCGCGATCAACGTGGAGCTGCATGCGACTCTGATTCGATGAAACATGAACCCTCTTTGTCTTTGAAATCTGTATCCTTATGATGATACCTCAGTATGTGACGAGCTGCGGGTATCCATCACAAATAGATGCAGGCCGGCATGAAGATGGTTCGCGCCTTGACGCGGGGACATTTCCAGGCGGGCGGGAGGGGGCTGGATGAGAGGGCAATATGTCATTGACGACATCAATGTCGCGGAATCGTGGCGGATGTTCCGAATCATGTCGGAGTTCGTGGATGGTTTCGAGACTCTCTCACATGTAAAACACGGCGTTTCCATCTTCGGATCCGCCCGCGTTTCGCCGGACAGCACGGAATACCTCCGGGCCTATGAGCTGGCCAGGGCACTCTCGTTGGCTGGTTTTTCGGTTATCACCGGAGGGGGGCCCGGCGTCATGGAAGCTGCCAACAAGGGGGCCTGCGACGCCGGCGGGGAGTCGGTGGGGATGAACATCTCGCTGCCGCTCGAGCAGCGGCCGAACCCTTACATCAAGACCTTCCTCAACTTCCGGTATTTTTTTGTCCGCAAGGTGATGTTTGTCAAGTATTCGAGGGCGTTCATCATCCTGCCGGGCGGATTTGGCACACTGGATGAGCTGTTTGAATCTGTGACACTGATTCAAACCCAAAAAATACAGCCGTTCCCTGTAATCCTGGTCGGCCGCGACTTCTGGGCGCCTTTGGTGAGTTGGATCGAGGACAAGCTGGTGACGGGCCGCTTTATGTCGCCCGAGGACAGGGACATCCTGAAGGTAGTGGATACGACGGAGGAGGTACTTACGATCCTGCGATATATCCGCGTTCCCGACACCGCGCCGCCGGATCAGCACTCCAACCTTGCGGTGAGGACGGCGCCTCCGGCGAAGCTGCCGGGCAATCGACAGCCCTGAGGAAGGAGTCCCCGATGCAACCGAGGCTTGTCCTGAAGCAGATGGAAATCGGCTCGATGATGAACTTCGTGTACCTCGTAGGGTGTGCGAAAACCCGTCAGGCCGCGGTTGTAGACCCGGCCTGGGATATCCCGTTCATTCGGGATACCGCGCAGGAGATGGGCCTCGAAATAGGCCACGTCTTCCTGACTCACGGTCATCCGGATCACATCAACGGGTTGCCCGAGCTGGTCGAAGCCACGCATGCACGTGTTCACCTGCATTCCCTCGAGGCGGCATACATGCGGCAGATGGCGGCACAATTCGGTGTCCCGGAAGTCTTCGTGGACCTGGTAACCGGGAATTACGAGGCGGTGTCGGATGGTGAGGAAATCATGCTGGGGGAATTACCGGTTCGCGTGCTGCACACACCGGGGCACACGCCGGGTTCGGTCTGCTACCTGGCATGGGATAGCCTGTTTTCCGGCGATACCCTGTTCATCAATGCCTGCGGGCGCGTCGACCTGCCCGGGAGTGATCCCGCGGCAATGTGGTTCAGCCTGAACCGAAGGCTGGCTGCGTTGGACGACGGGACGGTGATCTACCCGGGCCACAACTATGGTGGCCGCCGTTCGTCGACGATCGGCGAACAACGGCGCAGCAATCCGTACATGCAGTATGAGTCCGAGCAGGAATTCGTGCGCGACATGGGGGGCGATTGATTCGGCGTTCCTGCTCCTTTTCGGCACTGCAAGGTCAACTTCCCGTTGCCTCACCCCGTATAAACGACAGCCGTGTCGAGGCGGTGCCATGCACTTTGTAGAAGGAATCCTGATCGCTCTGGATGCCTTGTGGGCAAACAAGCTGAGGACAGTGCTCACGCTGCTCGGCAATATCGTCGGTGTGACGTCCGTGATCGCTGTCGTCAGCATCATCGACGGGATGAACGCCTACATAAGGACGGAGGTGGCCAGCGAGGGTTCCGGGGTGTTCAACGTCCAGCAGGTCAATACGCTCGACATCCTTTCGGATTTCGACAAGTTCCTGAAGTCGCTTCACAATCCCGACATCACGCTCTCGGACCTGCAGTACCTCAAAGAGCGGGTGACGCTGGCAGAGTACATGGATGCCAACGAGTCAACCTCGGCTCAGGTTCGATACGAGAGACGGTACATCAACGCGGTTGCGATCCAGGGCCGGTCTGAAAACTATCCGATGCTGGGGAGGTACGAACTGAAGGACGGTCGACACTTCTTCCCGCAGGAAGTCGCCCACGCGGCACAGGTAGCCGTGATCGGATTTGACGTTGCGGACCGCATGTATCCGGGGACTGATCCCATCGGAAAGCAGATCAAGATCGCCGGCGTCAGCCATCAGATCATCGGGGTGCTCGAGAAACGCGCCGGTATGCTGGGAGGCAGCCCCAATCTGATGGTAATCATTCCCATCACCGCGTTCGAACGGATGTTCGGTTCTCACCGTTCCATCACGATCTCCGTGAAGGCCGCCAACCTTGATCAGATCACCGAATGCGTCGAACAGACGCGACTGGCGATGCGAATTCTCCGTCATCTGGGCCCCAAACGTGAAGACAACTTCGCCATCGTCACCTCCGACAACCTGATCAGAGTATGGGAGGGGATCAGCACGGGCATCTTTGCCGCCCTGATCGGGATTGTCTCCATCAGTCTCGTGGTCGGCGGCATCGTCATCATGAATATCATGCTCGTTTCAGTCACAGAAAGGACGCGCGAGATCGGCATCCGCAAGGCCATGGGAGCCACGCGCGTGAACGTGCTCTGGCAGTTCCTGGTTGAGTCAATCACCCTTTCGGCCGTCGGCGGAGTCCTTGGCATCGTCCTCGGGTTCGCCGCCGCTGCCGCCGTGGCCTATTTTTCGCCGTTGCCTTACGCCATCAAGGCCTGGTCCATCCTGCTTGGACTCGGAGTAACGATGGCGGTCGGCGTTTTTTTCGGGATCTACCCCGCCATGCAGGCGGCGAAGCTGGATCCTATCGAGGCGTTGCGTTATGAGTAGGGTGCGACGGTCGAGCTTGATCAGTGAGAATCTGATCATTGCCTGGGATGTACTCAGCTCGCACAAGTTGCGCAGCGGACTGATCATTCTGGGTGTCTGCATCGGGGTTGCGGCTCTGATGGGCATGGTGTCGATCCTGGCCGGCCTCGGAGAGAAGATCACCCACGACATCCATTCCTCGGAGCAGACCGTTGTCATAGTGATGAAGTTCGATGTGTTCGTGGGCGGCTTCGATGAATCGATGTTGCACAGAAAGGAAATCACCGAGGAAGACGCAAAGGCCCTGCGCGACGAGTGCAGGACGCTGCAGTACGTGACATTTCTCGCCCAACCTCAGGGCCCGCCCCAGTACACACTGAAAGCCGGGAACGAAAAGAGCCGGATGATCCAGGTGGTTGGGGCTCAACCCTCACTGTTCAACATCTGGAGTCTGGACCTGGAATTGGGGCGGATGTTTACAGATGAGGAGGTCCTGCACCGTTCCAAGGTGATAGTCCTCGGCCACAGCCCGCGCAGAGACCTGTTTCCGAACACGGACCCGATCGGGAAGAAGGTGAAGCTCGGAAACGACGATTACACGGTCATCGGGGCTTTCGTTGAGCGAAAGACCATCTTCGGAAGCATGGGGGAGAACTTCGTCCTGGTCCCCTACACCACCTACAAAGCGAATCTGTGGAAGGAGACCGATTTCCAGCGGGCGCTCGGGGCGGTGCGGCAAGGGGTTTCCGTGGAAGCCGCGAAGGAAGAGGTCACCCGCATCATGAGAGTGCGGCGGAAGCTGAAGGCCAACCAGGAGAACGACTTTGCCGTGACCTCCTCAGACGCGGCGCTCGAGTTCATCAACAGGATTACGGCGCCCATCGCCGGCATACTCGCCGCCATATCTTCCATCGCGCTGCTGGTCGGCGGGATCGGTGTGATGAACATGATGCTGGTCTCCGTGACTGAGCGCACCGGCGAAATCGGCATCCGCAAGGCTGTAGGAGCGACGCGGCAGGACATACTCTGGCAGTTCCTGATTGAGGCAGGCACCCTAACATTCCTGGGTGGCGTGCTCGGAATCGCGATCGGGCTCGGAGCCGCATTCGGAATCTCGGCGCTCACAGGCCTGCCAAGCAAGCTGTCGATTCCCTACGTGAGCATTGCAGTCATATCTTCCGTGGCGATCGGCGTTTTTTTCGGGCTCTATCCAGCCAATCGGGCGGCGAAACTCGACCCGACGAGCGCGATGGGTTACGCCAAGTAACCCCGGTCTGTATGGTCTCTCTCGAATCTCACCTATGATACGGGCTTTCAGCCCTTCGTAGCCATTTGCGGGCCCTCTTACCTGGCGCGTTGCGCCAGGCTGGTATGAGGCGGGCCTTCGGCCCTTGGGTCCATCTCCAGACAGCATCGAGCAGACCAGCTGCCCTTGGAACCGTCTCCAAACGGCATCTGGCGGGCCCGTGGAACCTTATTCCGATGGAGATAAAAAGCGCCGAAGGCGCGTTCTCATAACAACCCGGGGCGAAGCCCCGGGGTTGCGATCAGAACCAGGGCGCGAGGGCTGAAAGCCCGTTCCATAGATCTTTGGGGTAGTCTCATCAGACCAGACTCTTCCTGTTGTGGGTTCCGGATATTCTGGCACCGGTTTTCCGGATATTCTGGCACCAGTCGAGGTCGGAGCGATAGAGGTTTCACTTTTCAAGTGTTTGGTTCTTCCTGACGGTCCATCCAGTGTGATCCATCGTCCTCTTTCCAGCACGCGATCAAGGATCGTCTCAGCCAGATCCGAATCGTGAAGCACGCTGCCCCAGTCGACGAACGCCTTGTTGGTCGTGAAAACCATTGGGCGCTTCCTGATGTGGCGGTCGTTTACCACGTGATAGAGGACGTTGGCGGCATCCGGGCCATAGGATAAATATCCGACTTCGTCGACGATCAGGACGTGAGGATGCGTGTAGGTCTCCAGAACCTCATGCAATCTTCCCTTGTTGCCGGCATTGGAGAGGTCCTCGATCAGCTGGGCCGCGGTAACGAAGCGGGTCTCGAAACCGTTCTGAATCGCACGATATCCGATAGCGATCGCGAGATGGGTCTTCCCGCGACCAGTCTTTCCATGAAGGATCAGCGATCGACCCTCGGTAACGAAGTCCGGCCCGAGATAGGAACCGAGCAGTGAGATGCGAAGGGTGGACTGCAGGGTAAAGTCGAAGTCCTCGATGGTTTTCAGATATGGGAATCGGGCTCTGCGCGTCAGGCGCTGCAAGCGGGTCTGTGTGCGATGAGACACCTCCTCGGCAACGAGCAGGGCGAGGAAGTCGCGGTAGGACCACTGCTCCTGTTCAGCGCAGGACACGACCTGGCGATAGACACGGCGCATGTTGGCCAGGTTGAGACGCCTCAGCAAGGCATCGAGTTCGATTTCGGAAAGAGCCATGCCGGCATGGGAAGCGGAGGTCATTGGATCATCCCTTCCCCCGAGAACAGATCGGGCTGCCGGAGGCTCCGCTCGATGTAGTGGGCGCCGAAGATCCGGGACTGCAGGCCGTCTTCGAAAGCAGCGCGCAGACGGTCAGGCCCATGGCTCTGCAGCAGGTCGTGCAACCGATCCACGTCCTGAATCCACTCCTTCGGATGCCGGTGTACGATCTCAGTCAGGTAAGCCAGCGCCGGAGTGCCCAGGTCCAGCAGCTGCTGGCGCTTTAAGTAGCGCTTTGCCCGCTTGCCCGACACGGCGGCCACCAGAGCCGCGCGGTGCTCGCGCAGGCTCGCGGTCTCACCCCGTTTGAACAGGCGCGGATGCACGACCTCGAACCGGCCGGCGACGATGCGCACGCGTTCCCGGTAGAGGTAGAGCGTGCCCGCCATTCCGATCGCCTCCGGAGGCATCGAGTAGCCGTGCGTGTCGTGCACAACGGTGCCGGTTGGACCAACATAAACCGGGATCCGGAGCGCGAGGTTCTCGGGCGGGACCTTCAGGGCCCGCAACCGGGGTTGTTCCTCTGACAAACGCACAGACGGAATGATGCC
>JAFNAH010000404.1 GCA_017860075.1 Acidobacteriota bacterium
CTGCAGATCGCCGATCACCACGACGGCGCTGCGGGTGTTGCCGTCCTCGACCTCGCTCCAGACACCCCGGTAATGGGCCTCGAAGAGGAATTTCCCGACACCCCGTCTGCCCCCGATCTTGCCGCGGTGGATGAGGAACACCCTGCCCGCATCATCCTGGGCAAAGGCCCCGCCGATCTTGCGGTCGAGGCTGCCCGTCGGGACATTGATTTCGATCGTGCTGGAAACTGCGCCGCCGTCGGGGGGCCTGCCGAGCCCGAAGGAATTCCGGTAACGGTCGCCGGCGATGGTGCGGGTGTGAAACCAGATGCCGGGCTCGCCGGCCCAGGAAACCTTCGCCCGCATACTCTCGCCGGGGTGGCCGATCTTCACCGCAATCCGGCAGGTCACAAAGGGCCGCAACGCCCGGATGAGCTGACGCTGGCAACGTCGGATCGTCGATTCATCGTCCAGGATTTTGAGCACCCGGAAGCCCCCTGATCTTGCGTGGAGCCGCCAACTGCTCCAGGTCCTCTATCTTCATGTCGGCGCCGATCTGCCCGTAAACCCGGTTCCATTTCCGGAACTGGTTATCCAGATCGGTGAATGCCTTCACCATCGGAAGCTTCTCCGGCCTCTCGCTATTAAGACCGCGACCGATCGACACCAGCTGTTCGTTGAGCTGAAGTTGAAGCGCCATGATTTCCTGCAGCGGCCTCTCCCACCACGATTGCTGCCCGTTGTTGAGCCCGAGGGCAAACTGCTCGTGTTTTTCCGTGAGTTGCGCAAACCCCCGATTCAGGTCCTCGTACTGGGCAGCAATTTCTTTCCATTGGATATCGGTTGCAATCAGCGTCTTCCGGACATCCCGCGAATGCTGCGCGAGCGTTGCCGACAGACGATAACATCCCACGAGCTGTTCCTGCTGCCGCTCGTCACCCTGAAGCCAGGCATTGCGCTGGATCTGCCGTTCTTCCTGCTGCTGATCCTGCGGCCCTTTCGTGCCGGGAGCCGAGGGACCGATGGGTTTCGTCATCCGATCCTTGGACGAGCTTCCCACCTGGGCCTCAACCGTCAGCACGAACAGAAACCCCAGCAGCACGAAAACCACGGTGACAAGCCCCGCCGTTGCTTTCTTCATGAATCCCCGGATCCTCCTGTCGATTTCCGGCCCGACCCCATTACCGGTCCCGTTTGCATCACCTCAACCCCGGCCATGCGTTTCGCCGGGGCAGGCGCCTGCACCGCCTGGAACCCCTGCTCGAGCAGGCTTCGGGCTTCGCGGAACCGGGCCCCGGAACTGCGCGACCCCAGCACGACGGCCACGATGCGCGTGCCGTTCTTTCGCGCCGTGACGACGAGGTGATACCCCGAACCCGCCACATGGCCTGTCTTCAGGCCGTCTACGTAATGATTCGTCTCGAGCAGGTGATTCGTGTTGCTGCGGATTCTGCGGCCATATTCGAAGACGGGCAGGGAGTGCATCTCCAGCGACTGGGGAAAGCGGTTGATGTAGGCGCAGGATAGGGTCAGGATGTCCCTGGCCGTCGTCACCTGGCCCTCTTCCCGCAGCCCGCTTGGATTGCTGAAATGGCTGCCGGTCATGCCCAGCTCCAGGGCCTTCACGTTCATTCTCCTGACGAATTCATCCACGTCACCGCCGAGGTATTCGGCTGCGGCGACAGAGGCATCGTTGGCCGACATGACGGCCATCCCCTTCATCAGCTCCCCCAGCGCGATCTGCGTACCCGGCCGGATCCGCATCCGGGAACCGTTCACCTGGCTGACGGTTGAGCTGACATGAACGACATCCGACGTCCGGACCCTTCCTTCGCCAAGGGCTTCGTAAATCAGGTACAGGCTCAGGATCTTGGTGAGCGATGCCGGTGCGATGGGTTCGTCGGGCTTTTTCGAGAAGAGGATCTCGCCGGTGTTCATGTTCATGACCAGGGCGGATTTCGCCGTGAGCCCTGCCTTGGCCTTAGGCTTCGGCTTTGGCTTTGTCTTCACCCTGCTGTTGGCGGCGAACAGGCCATCGGGCTGTAAAAACTGAATCGCCAGGATGGCCGCGAGCAGCAGAATACTTCTCTTGAGGTGCACCATGCGGTTGAGCGATTTTCTCCCGTCTGTTCTCGGGGCGGAGCAGGTCCTCCGGCACGGAATCCCGCCGCCCGATCACGGGAACGATAAGGGAAAACGAAAGGTCCCGTCAAGCAAATTATCCATCGCCTCAGGGCGATGGATCAGGTGCTTGAGTGCGTGAGTGAAGGAGTGCGGAAGTGAAAGCATCCTGTTGTTTCTTCACCGGTCACTGAAGGATTCCGAGGATAACCGGCTCGCTGCGTTCGGAAGCCTCCGGGATCGCCTTCGGGTATCCCACGATGATGGGGGCAACGATCTGCAGATCTCCCGTGATCCCCAGATCCTTCAGGATGGCGGAGTCCCGGAGGTGCGCTCCCAAACCGATCCAGCAGGTGCCCAGATTCCTTGCAGCGGCGGCAAACATGAAATAACAGGCCGCCAGCGAGCAGTCCACATCCAGGCTTCCCAGCCCCGACGGGCCGCAGAGGTAGACGACGCAGGGGGCATTGTAGAAGACGTTGAACCCGGGATTGCGGAGCATGTCCTCGTAGCGCTTGATCGGGGAGGACGGATCGGCCTGCAGGTCCGAGAGGAGGTTGCTCTTGCTCTCGTCGGAGAGCTGCCTGATCTTCTCCCGGTTCGTCACAATCGAAAACCGCCAGGGCTGCCCGTTCATGGCGCTCGGCGCCAGGCAGGTCTCCCGGATGATCTCCCGGACAAGCTCCAACGGCACCTCCCTGTCCTGGAATTCCCGGATGGAGCGCCTCTTGCGAAGAAGGGCCTGAAAGTCGTTCATGTGGCCGACTCCTTTTTCTCTTTCGAGCTGTTGAGCTGCCTGAGGGCGAGCATCAGGGCCTGCGTGCCCGATTTCCCGTGACCCTGGGCCATCACGGCCACGTAGAGCTGATGCACCAGGGCAAGCCCGGGCAGGGCGAGGCCCATGGCCGCGGCCTCCCTCAGTGCGATGCCCATATCCTTGATGAAATGCTCGACGTAGAACCCGGGACGGAAGTCGCCCTGGGCGATCCGCGGGCCCAGCGTGTTGACGCTCCAGGAACTGGCGGCTCCCTTT
>JAFNAH010000405.1 GCA_017860075.1 Acidobacteriota bacterium
GGGTCGGTGTGCCACCCTCGAGTGGCTTCTCGCTCCCAAGCATCTTGCAGCTATCCGGTAGGAACCGCCTCTGCGGCATCTCGCCGCGCTGCGTCCTGAGCCCTCGTCTGCCCGATCCCGCACAGCTTCCCTGTCCAATCGCACGTCTGCACCCTCTCCAGGGTACCGCTGGTTTCATTGATTTTCCTGGCCAACTTTCGTAGTATATAAATCAACCAATTTTTCGCGATTCTACTTCGAACTGACGCGCTGGAGGCAGAATGTCGCTGGACATCAAGGCGATCAACGAGAAAATCCAACGGGAGAGCGCTTTTGTCGACGTTCTCCTGTCGGAAATAGGGAAGGTCATCGTCGGGCAGAAGCACATGGTGGAGCGGCTCCTGATCGGGCTTCTCTCCAACGGGCATGTCCTGCTCGAGGGCGTCCCGGGGCTGGCCAAGACCCTAGCGGTCAAGACGCTCGCATCGGCCATCCAGGCCAAGTTCCAGCGGATCCAGTTCACACCAGATCTCCTGCCTGCGGACCTCATCGGTACCCTGATCTTCAATCAGAAGGAGAGCCGGTTCGAGACCAAGAAGGGGCCGATCTTTGCGAACTTCATCCTGGCCGACGAAATCAACCGTTCCCCCGCAAAGGTCCAGAGCGCGCTCCTCGAGGCGATGCAGGAGCGGCAGGTGACGATCGGCGAGCAGACCTTCGTGCTGCCCGAGCCGTTCCTGGTGCTCGCGACCCAGAACCCGATCGAGCAGGAGGGGACGTATCCGCTCCCCGAAGCCCAGGTCGACAGGTTTATGCTGAAGGTCACGATCGGCTACCCCTCCAAGGAGGAGGAGCTTCAAATCATGCGCTCCAACGTGAACGCTCAGCTCCGTCTCCCCACGCCAGTCGTGACGCCCGAGTCGATCCTCGCCGCCCGGGCCGTAATCGGCGAGATCTATATGGACGAAAAGATCGAGAAGTACATCCTGGACATTGTCTTCGCCACGAGGTCCCCAAAGCAGTATAACCTCGGCAATCTTGCGCAGCTCATCAGCTATGGCGCCTCGCCGCGCGCCTCGATCAACCTCGCGCTTGGCGCGAAGGCATATGCGTTCGTGAAGCGCCGCGGCTATGTGATTCCCGAAGACGTCCGCGCGATCAGCCTGGACGTGCTCCGCCACCGCGTCGCGGTGACCTACGAAGCCGAGGCCGAGGAGGTGACGAGCGAGCAGGTGGTGCAGGAAGTGCTGAACAAGATCGAGGTCCCGTAAGAGGGAACAGGGCCAAGGGAAGAAGGAACAGGGACGACGGACGCACGCCCGGGACCGCATGGATACCAGAGACATACTGAGGAAAGTACGGTACATCGAGATCAAGACGCGCGGTCTCGTGAACCAGATCTTCTCGGGGGAATACCACAGCGTCTTCAAGGGACGCGGGATCGAGTTCAGCGAAGTGCGGGAGTACCAGTACGGTGACGACATCCGCACCATCGACTGGAACGTCTCTGCGCGGCTCAACCACCCGTACGTCAAAGTGTTCGAAGAAGAACGCGAGCTGACGGTCATGCTGGTCGTCGACCTGAGCGGCTCGGGCGGCTTCGGCAGCACGAAGCAGCTGAAAAACGAGATCGCTACGGAGATCTGCGCCGTCCTCGCGTTCTCGGCGATCAAGAACAACGACAAGGTCGGCCTGCTGCTCTTCACGGACAAGATCGAAAAGTTCGTTTCTCCCAAGAAGGGCCGCGCGCACATCCTCCGCATCATCCGGGAGCTGCTCTCCTTCCAGCCGACAAGCAGCGGGACCGACATCACGAAGGCCCTGGAGTATTTCAACCATGTGTCGAAGAAGCGGTCGATCGCGTTCCTTATCTCGGACTTCATCGACGACGGGTACGACAAGATTCTGCGCATCATCAGCCGCAAGCACGACGTGATCGCGGTGGAGCTGTCGGACCCTCGCGAGATGGCGCTGCCCAGCGCCGGGCTGCTGGTGCTCCGCGACGCGGAGACCGGAGAGCAGCGGGTGGTGGACACCGGCAACGCGGTGGTCCGCAACGAATTCGAGCGGCACTGGCGCCAGCGGCGGCTGGACCGGCGGGGCATCTTTGTCAGGAGCAAGGTCGACGCGATCGAGGTCAGGATCGACAGGCCGTACATCAAGCCGATCGTTGACTTCTTCAGGCTCCGGGAGCGCCGCCTGTGAGACTGCCCATCATGACTCTTCTGCTGGCCGTTGGGCTGGGCTGCATGCCGTTCGGCCCCGGGCGGGCGCAGGCGCAGCCCGTCAAGGCCCTGGCGTCCGCGGATTCCTCGCGTTACTTCATCGGTGACTGGATCCGCGTGACCGTCGAGCTCCGTCACCCGCGCGGGACCACGTTCCAGCCGTCCGTTCCTGATTCGCTCGGCGGATTTACGGTGCTCCAGCGGCTGCCGTTTGTGACGATATCAGACACCGTGACCCGGACAGGCGTCATCATCGCCCGCTACGATTCGGCGTCAGCCATGATCCCGGGTCTGACCTACCTGTCGTCCATCCCGGGCGATACCGCCCTGCAGCCCGTGTCAACCAATACGGTCTCTCTGACTGTCCAACGGGTACAGGTGGACAGCGCCGGCCAGGCGCGCGACATCAAGCCGGTCATGTCCATCCCGTACACGCTCGCCGAGATTCTCATGCTTGTCGGAGCGCTCCTCGTGGTGGCAGCGGGCGCGTACGCTGCCTACAGGTATGTCAGGAAGAAGCGGCAGACGGCGGTCGTCGACACGCGGCTTCCCGTGTTGAAGGCCGCGCACGTGGTAGCGTATGAACAGCTTGCGGTGCTCAAAGAGAAGCGGCTGTGGCAGCAGGGGAAGGTAAAGGAATATCATTCGGAGCTGACGGACATCCTGCGGCGGTATCTCGAAGACCGGTTCGGCATGATGGCCCTCGAGGAGACAACGGCAGAGATCATCGAGGGGCTGCACCGGATGAAGCTTCTGCCGAGGATCATCGGGGATGTCTCGGAGGTTCTCGTCCGGGCGGACCTGGTGAAGTTCGCGAAGCATACGCCGGAGCTCGGCGAGCACGACGCCAGCCTGAAGTCGGTCTACGATGTCGTCGAGCGCACGAAGGCTGCGCCGTCGCCATCCGGTCAGCCGTCCCAGTCGCC
>JAFNAH010000037.1 GCA_017860075.1 Acidobacteriota bacterium
ACATTTCCACCCATCTTGAGGCTGAAACGCGGCGCCTGCCATTTGAACAGGAAGGCCAGCATGTACGAAGCCATTACCATGAGGCGGGTGTACACGCCGAAAAGCAGCAGGGTCTTGAATAGTGCCTTGAAAGGGCCCGGCTCTCCGCTTGCCGCGATGCGCAACGCGAAGAGCACCGGGAAGACAAGGTAGAGCCAGGCGACACCGAAGATGTTGTTGACCGATTCGGGTGCGCCGGACTGTTCCAGGATGATCCGTACGACGATGAGGCAGGCCGCAACGAGAACGCCGGCCTTCATCAAGCCCCCCGTGACTTTGTTGGCCATGCTTGATTCCCCCTTTGCAGTCGATGTGCGGGCTATTCTCAATCCACACATCCCGCAGGGCAACAGGAAAGTAACTCGCGGCTTGCACGGTGGGTCCGCGCCGCGGCGGGCGCACCTATCTGACCACTGGAACTGCGGACAGCATGCCTCGATCCTGCAGCAGCGCGGTTGCGACGAATTGCCCGCTTGCTCCCGTCGTGAGCACCATGGAACCGCGGAACCGCAGGGTCGCCGGGACCAGCTGGTGGAGGAAGGCCGCCACCTGCTTCCTGGCTCCCAGCGGATTGAGGCTCTCCGGTGAAACCGTTTGCGTCACATTGCCGTCCTGGTCGAGGACTTGGATCTGCACGCGTATTTCCCGGTCGCCGGGATTGGCGAGCGCGACCCCGGTAAAACGTTCCAGGCTGTCGTCGTTGTCCACCGGGATGGTGGCGGAATCCGTGGGCTGTGAAGCCAGCACACCGGCTGCGGCCTTCAGCGCGCCGCCCGATGAATACCGGAAGGTCGCGACGCCGTCGAGACTGCCGCCGCCGCTCCGCAGAACGGCCCATCCGGACTTCGTGGGATCGGAGGAGTTAAGCGCACTCGCCGTCAATATTCGCACGCCGCCGGGCGGGATGGTCACCAGAAAATCCGATCCACTCGCTCCGCCGATTGACACCGAAAGCGGCGACCCACGCTGATCCGTCAGCGTAAGGCTTCCCGACGCCGTGGTCGCTCCCGTGTTGGCCAGCGCAAACACGGTTGTGTAACCACCGCCTGCGGCGATATGCGGAAAATAGACGGCATCCGGGGGTTGCACCGGAGGCCGATAACCAAGCTTGACGATCTCGAAATCGCTCGCAGTCAGGGAAGCGAAGGCCGGATTGAGGATGTCGTTGTTCCACCTTGTGTCGTAAGTTCCGCTTACGTACATGTCGGCGCCGTTATCCGCCACGATCAAGCCATAGTTCTTCATCGCCCGGAAGATCCTCTGGACCTCGGGTTCGTACCTGGATATGTCCGTCCCCGCCTTCAGCCGCAGCCTGGCGCCCATGGGAAGGGCGAGCGGATTGGTGCCGGCGCGGTGCGAGGCAGGGTAGACGTAACCGTTTGTTGCCCGCACCGTCACTCGGAAAGCGTGACGGATCTCATCCGTTCCGTAGACCTCGTCGTAGCGCATGAGCCCCGGGAGGATCGCAAGCCCGGCTGCATCCGCGGAGGTCCAGCCGTCGGGGCGGCGGTTGTTCGTCTTCGTGTCAAAGAAGGCTCCCGAGCCGGCCTGCCACCGACTGCCGTCATAGAAGGCGTTCCACAGTTCGTATAGATACTGATTGTCCCGATCGAATATGAGTATGTGGCGGTCTGTGTCGCGACGGTCGACATTTCCGGGCCATCCGCCTTCGATCCAATGCGCCTGCGTGATGGCTTCATCCGGAATGGGGTAAAAAGGGTAGCTCTGGCCGGTACTGCGATCGACGCCGTCGCTCTCATCCGCGTAAAGGAAGCTTACCGTTTTCTTCGTTTGCGCGCCGTCCACGACGATGTACGGGAAACCGTAGATCTCGGCACTGCCCGGCGACACATCACCGCCGCAGTCGGGATGCATTCGCTTCACCGAGCCGGTGTTTATAAAACTGATAAAGGCGGCGGAATTCGGGTCGACCGGGGCCGTGCTTATGTCGAGGTTCCACCAGTTGTCCGCGGGAAACATGGGAGACGGGAGAGTACCGCCCTGCACCGGCGCACCTGCGAATGCCGCGATGCACAGCGCCAATATGGAAAACCCGATCGCGACGAAACGTCGCCACGGCCAGAAGCAAACGGGGAGTGTCGGGCACTCGTAGTCCCGATCCTCAAGTCGGTGCATCTTTCTATTCCTTACCCGTCAACGCTGCCAACACCGACGCAAGTGGCAACTCGATGAGCGTTACGGCTGGAGATGCTTGGACCTGGACTTGGACCTAGCCACTAGACCCACAGAAAACTGTCGACGTCCAGGTCTAAGTCCATGTCCAAGTCCAGGTCGAGGTTCATGCCGGCGATCCAGCCTATCTTGGTCATTCAAAACCGATCCCGATGGGCCGCTCTACTTCCAATGCGTTGCGATGTACTCTTCCGTCTCGGGCAAGCCGCCCTGCATAATGAGGTAGCCGTTGTGCGGCTCGCGGGCGGTAATCTCGTGGGCGATCGGGTCGCGCATGATCCGCATGACCTCTTCATGGTCGTCCGTGTGACCCAGGACCCAGGATAGCTTCATCAACGCCGTTTCGGGCAGCATGTTGTCCAGCGGTACGATACCCAGGTCCATGAGGTCGCGCCCGGTGTCGTAAACATACATCTGCGCGTAACCCCAAAGAGTCTGAACCGTCATGACCACGTGGACCCCCGACTCAATGGCCCGCTTGAGTGCGGGGTAGAGCGGCTTGTTCACGTGACCCAAACCGGTGCCCGCGATGACGATACCGCGGTACCTTTTCTCGACCAGCGCCTCGACAAGGTCCGCGCGCATCCCGGGGTAGTAATAGAGGATGGTCACCCGGTCGTCGTAAGCCGGATCCACCTTCACGCGCCGGGAGCGGTCCCGTCTCGTGTAATCCTTGTGCAGGTAGTTGAAGCTCTCGCGACTCACGATCGCCAGGGGGATGTCCCCGATGGAGCGAAACGTGCTGCGATAGGAGCTGTGCATCTTCCGGCAGCGGGTTCCCCGGTGCAGCAGCCCGTACCGGTCCGACGTCGGTCCGAACATGCAGATCATGACCTCGGCGATGTCGCCAAAAGCCGCAAAGCGCGCCGCATGGATGAGATTCAACGCGGCGTCGGATGAAGGGCGGTCGCTCGAGCGTTGTGACCCGACCAGGACGATGGGAACGGGGGACTGCTGGACCATGAAGGAAAGGATCGCCGCCGTGTGTCCCATCGTATCGGTTCCATGACCGATGACGATGCCGTCTGCCCCCGCTTCGATCTCGTCGCCTATGGCCCGCGCCAGAGCGACGTACTGCTCCTTCGCCATATTCTCGGAGAAAACCCCGAACAGTTTCTTCGTGGTCAGGTTGCAGATGTCTGCGAGCTCGGGCACGGCGCCGTAGAGTTCGCCGGGTGTGAACGCGGGAATGACCGCCCCGGTCCTGTAATCGAGGCGGGAGGCGATTGTTCCGCCGGTTCCGAGCAGGGTCACTTTCGGCAGGTTGGGCCGGACGGGAAATTCCCGCTCCGGTATCTTGTAGATCGCTTCCTTGTAGCCGAGACTCGTGATGCTTGCGACGCGGCGGATATGGATTCCGACGTTGTAGCCGTTCCGCATCTTGATGACGATGTGCTCGTCATCCAGGGTCTCCGAGCGGGGGAGAATCACTCCTTCGAAAACGCTCCCCGCGTCGTTGACGGCCCGCACCTCGCTCCAGACTTTCACTCCGTGCTCTTCGAGCTTGGCCCGGGCGAGGCCCCGGTAGCCTTTCATTTCGTCCTGCAAGAGCTCAGCTCCTTTCTTCGAGCGCCCTGCGGAGCTCGGCGCCGACCTCCGCCGCCGGCACCCTGCCACGCAGAGCGCCCATGGCGTCACCGAGCGCGATCCTGAAAATGCGGTCGCGATCGCTCGAATAGGCACGCGACTCCGCCCGTTCGACGATCCCGGGGATGCGCGTGCGCCAGCCGGAGGGTTCGAGACCGAGACCTTGCCCTGCCACGACGTCAGAAACGCTTCCGGCGGGGGTCGCAGCCACGCGCCGCACGATCAGTTCCCACGCCTCCCGGAGGAGAGGGATTTCCGTCAAGAGACGGGACAATTCCGCCCAGCGCTCGAACGGGATGGCGTCTACCGGCACTCCGGCGCGCCGCAGGTAGACCAGCTTCTCTCCAAACAGAAAGCAGGTCTTCTTTAGGTCGGCTCCGGTTTCGCGCACCAGCCGGTCGACCATATCCGCCCCGCCGCGGCGGATCAGGTAGTGGATCACGGGGAGTGCGACTCCCGCCCCCGCGTAACGCTCTTCCCGCACCCACGGCGGTTCCGGCAGCCCGGCGCGCAGATGTTCGACACGCTCCCGGGTAACCCGTGTCGGAGGGGAATCCGTGTCCGGGTACATGCGGTCCGGCCCCGGCAGGATGCGTTCGAAATCGGTGGTGCCATCGGGGAAAGGCTGACGCGTTTCATTGGGGATGCCCCGGATGGCGTCGATGTAGCGCAGGCGGACCTCGTTTGCCGCTGTGACGGTATCTTCCTCCGGGCCCCAGATGACGACGACGGCGTCAGCCGATTCACAGTGAAGACGAGCCCGGACCTTGCGCAGTTCCTGGATCGCACCACGGTAATCCGGCCATTTTTCGCTCTGCAGCATGATCGGCCTCTGGTCCAGGCCCGCAATGACGCGCACGCGGCCGGCGAGTTCGGAGGCGAATGTCTGCTCGGGTTGTGTGGGCCAGGAGAGAGTCCCTGCGAGGCCGCGCAGGCGCACCGCGCGGACGCAGAACGGGCCTGCGCCCAGCTCGAAGCCGGGACGCCGCCCCTGTTCTTTGATCCATCGCTCCCACTTTTCCTGCCGGAGGAAAGATAGTTCCGAGGTGGCGAAAACGTCGGTGACGTCGGCGCTCGCAACCCCGATGCTGCTCGCCTCGGTAAAGCCGCGCGCGAGCAGATCGTCGCGCAGTTTCAGGAGGTTCACCTGCCGCACCGCCTCGCCGTGCACGAGCCTCGGCGCCCATCCTGCTTTCGGGACGCCCTTGATTTCGACGCGCCGGCCTCCGCGGACCGAGACGTTCACGTCCTGCCGGGATGCCCCGAGGCCCGTGCGGACATGTCTCGTCGACCTGCAGACACGCCCGATGAGCAGGATTGCCTCCTCGACTTCATCAGGTGTTCGAAGGTCAGCGCCTGTCACCGTCTCTATCAGGGGCATCCCGAGGCGGTCTGTGCGCCAGACGATCAGGTGGCCTTTGTCGGACACCTCGCGGCAGGAGTCTTCTTCGACGCTGACCTGCGTGATCGTCAGTTCACGGCCGCGAAACGGAAGCCGGCCGTTGACGCCGACGATGGCTGTCCTCTGGAAGCCTGTCGGGATCGACCCGTCCAGGTACTGCTTGCGGGCGATGTGGACCTCGTCGACGATGTCGCATCCCAACATCAGGCACTGTTCAATAGCGATGTTCACAGCCTCCTGGTTCACGAGGAAGGGAGGCGTGTCGTCCATCTCGTAGGTGCAGACGTTTTCCTCGTGCAGGAGATAGATGATGTTCTTCCTGGTCTTGAACTCCATCAGCGCGCAGCCGTCATACTCCCCCAGCTCCGAGAGGGTGGGACGCATGTGACGCAGGACGGCGCCGTCGTGCGCGTCGGTGTAATGCCCGGCCGGGCAGCGGCAGAACATTTTGGTAGGCGTGAGAAGCTGCTGATGGACTTCGAGCCCGGCGATCAATCCTACTTCGGCGTAATCGATCATGTGGATCAGGCGAAGGTCGGCGGCACGGGCAGGGCGCCCGCGCCGCCGCAAGGGACATTATTGTCTGGTTTTCAGCGGCTGCGCCGATTCGTCATAGAACTGCTTCTGCAGTTCGAGCACGGTCTTGTCTGCCTTGACCTCGCGGATCACCTTTACCAGCTGCTCCGCCTGGTGGTTCAGCTCCTTTTCCCCGATCTCGCGGCTG
Source organism: Acidobacteriota bacterium (assembly GCA_017860075.1). Taxonomy (GTDB): domain Bacteria; phylum Acidobacteriota; class UBA6911; order UBA6911; family UBA6911; genus JACADW01. Next base: position 5,946 of record JAFNAH010000037.1, read on the forward strand.
CCGTACCTCCCCTCGCCGGCGTAGTGGTTGGGGAAACTTGCGTACCACCAGATGCCCGTGTAGACGCCTTTCATGGACTCCAGCCGCTTCAAGTCTTCACCCGACTGGGTCGTCGCAACTTCCTGGTGCGCCAGGTCGGGACGGACTGCCAGGATCGCGGAGGTCTCCCCCTCTCCTGCATGCTGTTCCATCTTCGATTTGCGCATCCTGGCGACTTCTGCCTCAAAGGCGGGATCGTTCGGAGGCTGGAACAGGTAAACGGCGTAGTCCTTTCGGCTGGCCAGCTGTGCCTGGCAGAAAAACGGCAGGAAACTGTTGTTGCCGCCGTGGCCGCTTACCAGGATTATCTTCTTTATGCCATTGCGGGAGATTTCGTCACAGGTGTTCTGGAGCATGTCCCAGATCAGCCGTTCACCGTAGGCGATGGTCCCGGGCTGGTGCTTCGCCTCGAAGATCTGGCTGAAGTAGTATTCCGGAAAGATGATCGAGTATTCCGTTTGCGCCGCGCGCAACACCACTGCACGGACGTCGATCAGGTCTGTCCCCAGCGGGAGGTGAGGACCGTGTTTTTCAATCACGCCCAGCGGAATGATGCACGTTCCACCCGAGAGCTCGACTGCCTTGATGAAATTGGGTGCGGTCAGCTCTTCCCATTTGAAGGGCAATGCTGCCGACGACGCGGTGGCCTGCTGCGCCGGGAGGTCACCGACCGGAACCAGGGTCACGAGCGTGAATGCCATCGCTGTCAACAGGAATCCGTATGAACGTTTCATAAGCCGTTCTCCTATGGTTTGGGTATTGCCATAATCCGGAAAGCATACTATCTGCCCACGTCTATGGCATCAGTTATCGGCGAGATCGAGGCTGACAGCTTGAGAAGCTCTCAGCCTTCAGCAATCAGCTTTCAGCTAATGCTGAGAGCTGAAAGCTGATAGCTTTCCGCAGCCATTGGTTCATTCGGAGTGACACGATAGAATGGCTGCCGGTCTCGACCGGAGGATGAGAAATGAAACGAACTGCCTCGCTGTTGCTTATCGCCTTCTTTTGCGCTGCCTGCGGCGCATCCCGTCAGGATTCCATTGTCCTCCTGGTTACACAGGATGGGCTGCGCTGGCAGGAGGTCTTCGGCGGCGCGCAGGAAACCCTCATCGACAGCAAGGACGGTCAAACCAGGCAGGAATTTCTCCGCGACACGGCCGAAGCCCGGCGTGAGGCGCTGATGCCCTTTCTCTGGACCGTTATAGCCAGGCAGGGGCAGATCTATGGAAACCGGGAGAAGGGAAGCGCCGCCCAGGTCACGAACGGGAAGAAGTTCTCGTATCCCGGCTACAACGAATTCCTGACCGGCGCTCCCGATCCCCGCATCGACAGCAACGGCAAGATCCCGAACCCGAATACCAACGTGCTCGAATGGATCAACCGGCAGCCGTCCTTCAAAGGGCGCGTGGCGGCCTTCGGGACCTGGGACAGGCTGCCTTATATACTCAATCGCGAGCGCAGTGGACTCTATATCGTGGCCGGAGAAGAACCGATCCCGGACAGCATTCTCACGGAGCGGCAGGCTGCCATCAATGACCTGAAGCGCGATACTCCGGACCCGTGGTTCGGCAATCCGTTCGACAGCTTCTCTTTCCAGGCTGCCCTGGAGCACCTCAGGCTGCACCGTCCCCGCGCGCTCTACCTGATGCTTGGAGAGACCGACGAATGGGCGCACGAAGGCAAATACAGGCAGTACCTGCTGGCGACACAGCGCACCGACCGCTTCGTCCGCGCCTTGTGGGAGACGGCACAGCAGATCAGTCCCGGGCGCGTCTCCCTTCTGTTCACCACGGACCACGGCCGCGGTGACGGACCCGAGTGGAAGGATCACGGTGAGAAGATCGACGGTGCGGAGAACGTGTGGATCGCGATGATGGGGCCCCGCGTGGCTCCGCTCGGGGAACGGTCCTCTGTCCCGTTGGTAACGTCGTCGCAAGTCGCGGCGACCGTCGCCCAGTTCGCCGACCTCAGCTACCCCGCTCCAGCCGCGCCAATCGGGGTCGGACCGAGGTAATCGGCTGTATGCGTTGCAGTTAGCCGGAGTTTATCTCCTCGGAAAGGGGCTTGGACGCACTTTTTGCCCCCGATTTCCTTCTCAACGATCGAAACAACCCAGAATTAGCTGATCCTTAACACCTCCATAACAGGGGATAGCTAGGATGCTGTTCCTTAGCTGGCCTTGTCCTGCCTTGCCAACCGCCTGGTTTGTCCGTGAAATGCCCGTTGGCAAGGGAAGCAATGCCGTCTTCGCGGCGGTCCGGGCACAGCCGGGATGGTCAATACCGACGACTGGAGCGAAAAATGGATCAAATATCACGCCGGCGATTCAGAAGGGTCATA
>JAFNAH010000406.1 GCA_017860075.1 Acidobacteriota bacterium
ATAGCCAGGCGGAACATGGCTCTGTCTCTGTTTGAATCCAGCGATGCCAGGTCCAGGTATTTCTGGTAGGACTGTGCGGCTTCCAGGTACTTGCCCGCAGTAAACTCGCGCTCGCCATCGCTGAAGTAAGCCGTCGGAGAAGGAGCCGGTGCCGGCGGTGGAGCCGGCGAAGGCAGCGAAGGAGGGGGAGGGACCGTAATGGGCGGAAATTCCGGTACCGACTTCGCTGGGGAGGGCGGGGGTGCGGGCAATGCGGGGCGGACAGCCGCCTTCTTGTGGCATCCGCAGAGGAATGCCAGAGTTCCCAGCAGCAACAAGCACAGGCACCTCTTCTTCATCCGGACCGCCGCTATCGTTCAGATAGGCAGAGACTCCCCCCGACGGACGCCTTCACCGCTCGTTCCCGATGCGAGCAGCAGGCGGAAAACGCTTCCGCCGCCTGGATTATCTTCCACCCAGACGGCGCCGTGGTGTGCGTCCACAATCGTGCGACAGATCGCCAGGCCAAGACCCACTCCCTGTCCGGGCAGCTTCACCCCCAGTTTAACCTGATGGAACTTCTCGAAGATCTTTTTTTTGTCCGCATCAGGCACACCGGGGCCCGAGTCAAAGATGCTGACCAGGGCATAGGTGCCGTTTTCTGCCGGGGCAAACCTGGACCGGCGGAAACCGGACGGTGCACCCGACGGGACCTCCGTTGCGGCTTCGGCTTGAACCTCGATGGCGGAGGCGGGGGGCGAAAACTTGATGGCGTTGCCGATGAGATTCGCGAAGACCTGCACTATGCGGTCCTCGTCGCACTGCACCAGCAGGGGGGGCTGGGGCAGCGAGCATCTGATCTCGATGTGCTTCTCGCGCGCCTGGACCTCAAACTCGGCGATCGCGGTTTGGAGTAACGGCAACAGGTCCTGGCTCCTGAGTTCATATTCCATGACCCCGGCCTCCATTCTCGAAAGATCCAGGAGGTTTCCGATCATGGAGGAGAGGCGCTGGTTGCTCCTGAGATTCAGCTCGAGCAGTCTCTTTTGCCTATCGGTCAGAGCGCCCGGGATCCCGTCAAGGAGCAACTCGGTCGTCTCCCGCATTGACGCCAGCGGGCTCTTGATCTCATGCGAGACGTGCGAGACGAAATCCCGCTTCATCTGGTCCAGTTCCTGAAGTCGGCGGGCCATGGTGTTGAAATCCGACCCCAGCTGGGCGAACTCGTCCCTCTTTGAGACATCGAGGCGGTAGGAAAAATCGCCTTCTGCGATCGCCCGAGTCCCCCGCGCCAGCTGCCGCAGCGGCATCAGGACCGACCGCACGATGAAAAATGAAACGAGGCAGCTCAGGGCGAGGGCCCCGAGGGCAGCGGACCACGTGACCCAGCCGGAGAACCTCCCTGTCATCCGGGATCGTTCTACTTCCGCTTCGATCGCACGGAGCGTCGCCTGGTGGACCGCGGCAGCCTGCGTGGTCAGTTGGTCCAGCCCGGTGTCAAGGTTTGCCGGAAATGGAGCACCGTGCGACGGCTCCGGGTCGGTCAACTGGCTGTCTAGCTCCGAATTGAATCGTTGCCATGTGAAGGTCAGGTTCGAGATCGCGGCCTTTTCGTTCGGGGAACTGGCCTTCGAGCGCATGGTCTCGAGTGTCGTCTCGAAATCCCGCTGGTACTCGCGGAGACGCGTCAGGTAGTCGGGATCGCGGCGAACGAAGAATTTCTTGCCATATTCCTCGACCAGATCCCGGTCGCGGATCAGCTGGAGGGAATTCAGCGCCGCCTGGAAGCTGACGCCCGAGAGTTCCCGGTTGATGGTTCGCATCTGGTGGATTACGACCGTCTGGTACGCGAGCACGGCCGACAGGAGAGCGAGGAAGACTGCGTATCCGGAAACGACACGGGTTGAGACTTTCATGCTGCGGTTTCCCCGCTACTCGTTCGCCTCTCGCTAACCGATCCCGTACGCCTTGAGCTTGTTGCGTATGGTCTTGACGTCCAGACCGAGCTGCCGGGCGGCCTCAGCCTTGTTGTTTCCGGTCGCCTCGAGAGTCTTGAGGATCATCTGTTTCTCGATCTCGGCTATCGTTGCGCCTGGCGTCACCGATACCGCCGCGGACAGGCCCGCGCCAGGTTCCAGGAAGTATACAGGAAGGTGGGCGAGTTCGATCCACTTACCCTTCGCCAGAACGACCGCGCGCTCGATCGTGTTCTTGAGCTCGCGGACGTTTCCCGGCCACGGGTAGCGCATGAGCAGGTCGAGGGTTCCGTCGCGCAAGCCTTCAACCTCCGCATGATGTTTCGCGTTGCAGAGGTGGATGAAATGCTGTGCAAGCAGCGGAATGTCCGGTTTGCGATCCCGTAGCGGGGGCAGGGGAAGAGTAAAGACATTGAGCCGGTAGTACAGGTCCTCGCGGAGGCGCCCGTCGGCGACGGCCTTCCGCGGATCCTGGTTGGTGGCCGCGATCACACGGGCGTCCACCAGGACTTCCTGGCTTCCCCCCACCCTGCGCACCTTCTGATCTTCCAGTACCCGGAGGAGCTTGGGCTGAAGCGGCAGAGGCATCTCGGCGATTTCATCGAGCATGAGTGTGCCGCGGTGAGCCAGTTCGAAGCAGCCTGCACGCGCCCCGGCTGCCCCGGTGAACGCCCCCTTCTCGTGGCCGAAGATCTCGCTCTCCATCAGGTTCTCCGGAATCGCAGCCGCATTAATCGCCACAAAGGGCCCGCGCGAGCGCGTACTCAGATTGTGGATGGTCCGGGCCGCGAGTTCCTTGCCGGTGCCGCTCTCGCCGGTGATCAGGACGGCAGCGTCACTGGCACCGATCGTCGCGAGCAGCTCATAAACCTCCTGCATGGGCCGGCTGGTTCCCACGAATTCCCCGAATCCGGCTCCCCGCTCCAACTGCTGGTCCAGCCCCCTGGACTCCCGCCTCAGCCCGAGATCGCGCTCGGCGGCTTCCAGGATGGCTTTCAGCTTGGTGTAGTCCAGGGGCTTGGTGATGAAATCCTGCGCTCCCTGCTTCATGGCCTCCACGGCAAGGTCGATGCTTCCCTGTGCCGTCACCAGGATCACCGGCCTGGTCGGATCGCCGGACTTGAGCAGGCGGAGCAGGTCGATTCCGGAGATTCGGGGCATGATCAC